>JAIPJV010000148.1 GCA_021734005.1 Fidelibacterota bacterium | reverse complement strand
TTAACAATTAATCTAAAATCATCATTCCGGGCAGTCTCATTCTGGCCATCTTCTCTATAATTCTCAAGATTGTAGCTCATTATTCTGATATTGTCTGCGATAGTAATGCTGGAAAAGATTAGAGAAATAATCAAAATTCTAAATATCTTACCTTTTAGTGAATCGGTAATCAAAATTGACCTCCTTTAATATAACCGGTAAAATCACCTTCCTATAAAAAGAGTAAGCAAATTAGAGAATTTTCAGCAGAATTTAAATCTTTTGGAATAATTGACCTTGATTTGATTTTTGCTTTTCTCACGTCAAAGGTTTTTTATCTAATTAATTTCTTTATGATTTTAAAGTTTGTGTTAACATTTAGCTAATTTTCAATATTAATTGGAAATTCCGTTCTTGAAATAATAAATTAGCCCGATTTGGAGTTAGATTAGATGCTAATTAAAACAAAATGAAAGGAGGAACAATGTTAAGGAAAGCACTATTACTGGTGTTATCCCTTACTTTGCTATCACTGGCCGAGGCTCAAACTGGATCGATTCAAGGGATAGTAAAAAACAGCGAAAATGGTAAACCGATCAGCGGTGCAAATGTAATGCTCAAAGGAACTTCCATGGGCGCCGCTTCCAACAGTGAAGGAACATTTATTATCAATAATGTTCCTGAAGGTCAATATGAATTGGTCGTATCGGTAATTGGGTTTAAAAAAGCCGAAAAAGAAGTTTTTGTAAATGCCTCACAACAAACTAATGTTAATTTTGAAGTAACTCCGTCGGCTTTGAACCTGGAAGAATTGCATGTTGTTGCTTCCTATGCTGATGAAAAAACACCTGTTACCCATAGTAATGTATCCAAAATGGAACTGAAGCAAACTATTGGCTCCCGGGATATACCTCTTGCCCTCAACACGACCCCAAATGTTTATGCAACCTCACAGGGTGGTGGCTCAGGAGATGCTGACATTAAGATTCGTGGTTTCAATCAGGAAAATGTAGCTGTCATGATCAATGGAGTTCCTGTCAATGACATGGAAAACGGCTGGGTTTACTGGTCAAATTGGGCCGGTCTTTCCGATGTAACCTCTTCTATTCAGATTCAGAGAGGTATTGGTGCCTCAAGTCTGGCTATTTCCTCAGTTGGTGGAACAATGAATATTATTACCGATCCTTCCCAATTATCAGCAGGTGGAAATTTCAAACAGACAGTTGGTTCCGGTAATTATCTTCAAAGTTCATTTTCCTATAATACTGGTTTGATCAATGATAAATTCGCTGCCAGTGTTGCCGTTGCCAGAACAACCCGATCAGGAATAATTGATAAAACCTGGACAGATGCCTGGTCTTATTACGGGGCATTTTCTTATAATATTAATGAGAAGAACAAAGTTGACCTTTTTGTCGTAGGTGCTCCTCAGCAACACGGTCAAAGAGTCTATGAACAAAATATAAGCACTTTTGATGCTGATTATGCTAAAGACCTGGATAGTTATGATTCCGGTGCTTTGGATGCTTATGGGGAAGATCGGGGTCTGGATTACAATCAACACTGGGGCCCTTATGATCCTGATTATGAAGAATATTATGCTCTATGGACAACCGAAGGTTCAAAACACGATCAGCCTTCTAATCTTGATAATGCTATGATGACTGAAACCAACTATTATCACAAGCCACAGGCTAATTTGAACTGGTACTATGATATTAGTGAAGACCTCCATCTGAAAAATGTTGCCTACTATTCTCAAGGAATTGGCGGCGGAACAGGTGAATATGGAGTTGGACTTTATATGTATCCTTTAACTGACAATGGGCAATATCCACTCAACATGATTCACGATATTAATAAAACCAATATTGATTCATCAATTAGCACAACTGAAAGTAAATCACAGACTGTGATGAGAAATTCAGTCAATCAGCACACCTGGTATGGTGATATTCTTACTGTCAATTACAATATGAATGAACATCTTGATTTTACCGGTGGTTTGGATCTGAGATATTACAAAGGCGAACATTTCAGAGAAATTCGAAATATGCTGGGCGGTGACTATTTTGTTGACAATTCCAATTTTAATAGCGCTGATACCATTAAAGAGGTTGGAGATCTCATTGATTACCACAACGATGGTCTTGTTCAATGGTACGGCGGTTTTGGGAATGTTAAAGGTGAATATGGTAAAATTAATACCTTTGTAAGTGCTGCCTATGCTATAAAAAGTTACAAAAGAGTAGATTATTTCATACCTGCTGATCCTGGCAGCGATAAAAATAGTACTGGCTGGGCCAGTTTTCCGGAATGGAATTTCAAAATTGGCGCCACTTATAATGTCAATAACATTTTCAATGTTTATGGTAACTTTGGCTATATTTCCAAGGCACCAATCTTTGATGATGTTTATGATTACTCCAATAACAAAACTCAGGATATAAATAATGAAAAAATAAGCATTGTTGAAGCCGGTATTAATTATAATACGGCTTTGACAGAAACAAAGGTTTCCGTTTATAATACTAATTGGATGGATAGAAGCTGGCCAACATTTTCAAGTTTTGATGGAGTGGATTATAGATTTCTGTTGAAGGGTATTGATGCCCGCCATACTGGTCTGGAAGTTGAAACTCTTGTTGATCCTCATCCTTTTGTTGATTTCAAATTTTCCGGAACTTTCAGTAATAATGAATGGCTCAATGACGTAACAGCCACATTCACACCAGAAGATGAACATGTGTTAGAGCCTGATACTGCCTTTGTTTATACTGAAGGTCTCAAAGTTGGTGGAGCTCCTCAAAAATCCGTTGCTTTATCAACAATTCTCAAACCTGTAGTCGGTTCTTCAATTAACTTTACTTATCAATATTACTGGGATTTTTATTCAGATTTTGATCCTAATGATAGAACAAATGAACCTGACCATCCGCAGCCCTGGAAAATTCCAAATTATGGAAGATTGAATATCCACGCCTCCTATCAATTACCTTATAATATGTATGGCACAACTTTGACATTACGGTTTCACGCTTTTAATGTGCTTGATACAAAATATATCTCTGACGCAACCGACAATAGTCCCTACGAAGCCTACGATTTTGACCATGATGCTGATGATGCCAGTGTTTATTTTGGTTTGCCAAGGAGAATGAATTTATCTCTTGAAATTGGATTCTAATCTAATTAAAAATAATAGATTTGTTTTCAAGCCCCGTATTAATTTGCGGGGCTTTTTTATTTATCATAGGTTGGCATATATCGAGTTTAAGGCAATAACCAATTTTTTAAATCTTTTATAACCAGGAATAATTTCTTATAAAATCAAGTAAATAACTATAAAGAAACTGTAAATTTTCTATCAATAAAATATTTAAATTGGGAATTTAGCTTTGAATATTATAAATTAAATAGATTGGAAAATGAGTTATAGGAGATTTACTTTAATATTAGACCAAAAAATCATTTGTTTATTACATTTAAAAATTTTATTTTCATAGCCTCTGATAAAATTTAGACTGATCTGGAGTTTTAAATGAAAAAAGTATTGTTAATTTTCTACTTACTTACCTTTATTCTTTCAGCAGCCCCCAGAAGAACTAACAAAGTAAATTCTTTGGCCAAAGCTACTGCTACTGATTATAACAACTATACCACAGTTGGCCAAATTGGTATGACAATTACCAATTTTGGTCTTTTGGGCGAAGGCTGGAATAATCCCGAGCAACCTTCCTGCCGTTACAAACAATATGCAGACATTCAACAAAATGAAGTTGAGCATTTTTCCTACTCAGGTATATGGATTGGAGGAATTGTAAAAGGAAATAGCAGAGTTAGTACTGCCATTGTTGATGGAGCATTTGATTATGGTGCCCAGGGGTTTGAATTTGCAACCAGTGAAAACCCTGCTGATACTATCGAAATAAAATCATCCTTAACAACAGATAAATATTTCTCTCCTAATGCTACATCCCATCAAGATTTTATTTGTGACTACAATGATTTTGATCCTGTAGTTAATCACCAACCTTTAGGAATTCGCGTTCACCAGGAATCATATGCCTGGAGTTATTCCTTTGCCGATGCTTTTGTTATCCTTGATCTTACAATCTACAATGAATCTCATTTACTGGATGATGCTGGTGAAGGCTGGGATATTGAAAATTTATACACAGGTATCTGGGCTGATGCTTCAGTGGCTAATATGAATTATACCAGTGTTTATGAACCTGGTGGTGGCTTTACCTGGTACGACAATCTGGATGGATTTGATCAAACTCTCTATGACCCCAATCCTGATGATGCTCATCCCGGTTATGGACGCGATATTGCTTATCAATATGATGCAGATGGAGACAATGGTTATTCCCAAAGCTATATCGGCTTTCGCGTTCTGGGTAATGGAACTGTTCCCCATGAAAAATGGGATTCCTATTATCGGCAGTGGGTTTGGTCGAGCTCATCAAATATGGATTACCCTAATTACGTCATGCCAGTAGATGATGATCAGCGCTACCAATTCATGCAGGAATCCGTTGCTCAAAATTTCACCAGTGAAAATTTTAATAATAATGGTTATCCCAGTACCCCAGACAGCTGGATTTTTCTGCTTTCCGGTGGGCCATTCGGACAGGAACCTACTAATGCTGATTCTACTCAATGGGTCTTACATCCCGGTGATTCAGTAAGAGTTGCGATAGCTGTAGTCTGTGCTGAGTGGGGCAATACATCACTCGTAGATAATGAAAACCGTAAGTCTTATCTATATGCTAACTCTGATTGGGCCCAAAAAGCGTACAATGGAGAAGACAGAAATGGAAATGGTATCCTTGATCCTGGTGAAGATAGCAATGAGAATGGAAGACTTGATCGTTATATTTTACCTGCTCCTCCCCCCTCACCAAAGCTTCATGTAAAATCAGAAAGCAATAAAATAACTCTCTACTGGGGAAAACATCCAGAAACTGTGGCTGATCCTCTTACCCGCCAGAAGGATTTTGAGGGATATCGTATTTATTCTCATAGAAAAACTGCCTCAGCCAGTACTTCTCAATGGAGCCTGCTAGCTCAATACGATTTAAAAAATGAAATAGGTTACAATACTGGTTTTGATTATATAAGGATCAAAAGTTTTGAAGCCGATGGTATGGATGCTGACTCAAACTATTATAAAATAATTGATAAGGATACTGTCTATTATAAATATGTAAATACAAATGTGAAAAGTGGTTGGCCGGAAAAATATGTATTATCAGTAACGTCATTTGATAGTGGTGATCCCCAGACTGGTTTACAAAGTCTGGAGAGTAATAAAATTAATAATAGAACCTATGTAATTGCCGGAAAACAACCCCAGGAAGCTGACTTCAATGATAAAGTTGGAGTTTATCCAAATCCCTATAGAGGCCATGTATCCTGGGATGGTTTTGGAGAACGGGACCGAATGGTCTGGTTTTATAATCTTCCTGATCGAGCTTCCGTCAAAATATTTACAATTTCCGGTGATCTGGTTGATGAATTTGAACATAATTCTTCATCTTATGATGGTACTGATATAACCAGATTAAATGAAATATCACAAAGTAATGAAATTGTTTTTTCCGGAGGGGAACATGCCTGGGACTTAATAACAAAGTGGGATCAGGCCGTGGCTTCCGGACTGTATGTTTATACAGTAAAAGACCTCGATTCTGGAAAAATCCAGCGGGGTAAGTTTTTAATCATTAAATAGGAGGAAAAAATGAAAAAACTGGTAATTTTGAGTACAGTTTT
>JAIPJV010000147.1 GCA_021734005.1 Fidelibacterota bacterium | reverse complement strand
AGAATTGGAGCCCTACCGGATTTTGAATCGACTCAATGAACTTCTGCGCATGGATATTCTGAGTAATAATGACACCTATATCACAATGGTCATGACCCGCATCAATTTAAAAGAAGAAGAGGTTCGCTATTTTAGTGCCGGGCATCCACCTCTTTTGTGCTATGATTCCGTAGAGCAGGAAATTCAGACAGTTGAGGATAGAGGCTCGATTCCTCTGGGATGGTTACCCGGACAGCCTTATAAAAAAGAGGAGGAAGGCCTTTGCCGGATTAATCCAAATAAATGTTTGCTCTATTACACAGATGGTCTTTTTGAATGCGTAGATGAGCAAGGAGAACAGCTTGGTCTGGAAGGTTTGCAGAAAATTATGCGGCAGGATTTGATTCCGGTTGATGACTTTATTGAGATTCCTTATAGATTCAAAGAACGGCTTGAAGAATTGGGTTACGATACGAGCCAGGATGATTTTACTGTGCTGGCTTTTAAAAAATTGAAGAAGCAGCCTGAGAATGAATTCGTTTTTAAAATTAGCAATACCAGCAAAGCTGTAGCCAGAATAGGTCGAAAAAGTGAAAAATTTGTCCAGGAACGGCTTAATGACCCCAAATTGGCTTCCAAAATTGAGCTGTTAATTAATGAATGTCTCAATAATATAATTGAACATGGTTATCAATTTCAAAAATTGGTGCATGTGATTGGATCTTTAAAAATTAGAGAAAAAATAGAATTAGTATTCTGGGATAAGGGAATTGAATGGCAATTCGAAGATTTGGAAAAATTTGAAGAGCAAAACACAGAAAAACTGAGTGAAAGAGGCCGGGGGCTGCAAATCATTCGTTCAATTACAGATGACCTTACTGTTGACCGCTATGGTGACTTTAATAAAACTGTTATGACCATACCAATCAAAGGAAATACTAATGCCTAAAGTCAGTATTATTATGCGCTCAATCAATGATATGGAATTTATTGAAGCAACTTTTCAAGGCATCCTGGAGCAAAATTTTCAGGATTTCGAAATAGTTAATGTAGATTCTGGCTCGACAGATGGTACTTATGAATTGATTCAGAAATACAACAAGGGAACTGTCTATCAGATTCGTCCTGAAGAATATGTACCGGGACCGGTTTTAAATACGGCAATTTCCCGGGCTAAAGGCGAGCTGATCGTGTTTAATAATTCTGATTGTATTCCGCAAAATCAGGATTGGTTGGGCAATTTAATAGCACCTCTTTCTGATTCCGGTGTTGCAGCCAGTTTCGGACGTCAGATTCCACGATCGGATTCCCATCCTCTGGTAGTCAAAGATTATGAGCGTGCTTTTGGAGATGGCTCGATAAGCAGTCAATGGCATCATTTCTTTTCTCTGGCCACCAGTGCTGTGCCCAAAGACCTGATCACCAAATATCCATTTGATCTGGAAGTCCAGTATTCCGAAGATATTGAATGGTCTTACCGCATGAAAAAGAAAGGATATGAAATCGAATATGTTCCCGATGCTATTGTAGAACACTCGCACAACTACACAATGCCTCAGGTCTATAAACGATTTTATGAAGAAGGCCGGGCTGAGGCCTTTATTTATGGTCCTGATTTCAAATTATTTTCCAAATTTTTACGGCCTTTAGGTATGGAAATTTTGCGCGATATTTTCTATTTAGTTAAAACCGGAAATTATGATCAAATTCCCTATGGATTACAATACCGCGCAGTTCAAAAATATGCTACCTATAAAGGCAATAAAGATTTTTTCAACGGCAATACTTACCAAAATTAATGGGGGAGGGTTAGGTATTATGAAGGTAATTCAAATCATGCGAAGACTTGCGTTTGAAGAATGGGGTGGCACAGAGACTGTGGTCTGGAACTTATCGCAACAATTATCGAAAAAAAATATTGATAATCAGATCGTCGCCACTCAGGCTCTTTGTGAGCGAGCTGGAGAAGTTGTTGAAAATATCCAGATTCGTAGATTTCCCTATTTTTATCCCCATTATCCTCTTGATGAGCAACAAAAGCTTGCCCTTGATAAAAAAGGTGGAAATCCCTATTCCTGGTCACTTTACAAATATATAAAATCACAGGATTGTGATATTTTGCACTGCCATACAATGCAAAGAATAGCCAATCTTGTTCGCATAGCTGCCCGGTCTAATAAAATTCCCTACATCATATCTTTTCACGGTGGATTTTTTGACGTACCTGAATCGGAAATTCAGGAGATGATGAAACCGCTGGAGAATACTTTTAATTATGGTAAGGTCATAGATTTTTTAACCCGCAAAAATCGCTTTCTAAAGGATGCTGATGGAATTCTTTGCGTTGGTTACAATGAATATGAAGCCACCCGGGAAAGATTTCCCGATAAAATAGTCGAGTATCTTCCCAATGGAGTTGATTATGACAAATTTCAGAATGGAGATGAAGTAAGTTTTCGTAAAAAATACAAAATTCCAAAAGACCGGGAAATTATTTTATGTCTGAGTAGAATTGATTATCAGAAAAACCAGCTGATCTTATTGGAATTGCTCAATTATCTGAAAAATAATAGCCCTGGTAAGCATCTGCTTTTGATCGGTCCGATTTCTTCTCAAACCTATTATGAGAGCATAGAGAATAGAATCAAAAATTATGAACTTGAGGATATTTGTACAATAATTCCCGGATTGGAAGCCGATGATCCTGATCTGGTCGGTGCTTATCAGTCTGCTGACTATTTTATTTTACCATCTATTCACGAACCTTTTGGCATTGTTGTTCTGGAAGCCTGGTCAGCTGGTGTGCCTGTAATTGCTTCCCGGGTTGGGGGATTGCAACAATTGATCAATGATAAGGAAACCGGTCTTTTCTTTGATAGCGAATCTATTGAATCTTTGATTGACGCTTTTGAGGCTCTGGAAAATGACACAAAACTGCAGGAAAATTTAAAAGAAAACGCCCGAAAAGAGGTCAAAAAGAATTATACCTGGGAAATTATCGCCCAGAAATTGATCGATTTTTATAAGAGGGTTATTGATAATTATAAAAAATGAATGAACTAATATGAAAATATTGTACGTCAATACGTCCCAGGGTTTTGTCGGAGGAGTAGAGCGCTACATCCATTCAGTTGCCGGTCTATTATCTGATCAGCATGAAGCTCTGGGCCTTTTTGAACACAGATTGGAGGACCATTACGATTTTTCATCTGTGTTCCAGCAAACTTTTCTATATAATGAACTTGATGAAGATGAACGGAAAAATTTGGCAGAAGAAACTGATGTAGCTTTCCTTCATAAAATCTCAGATCCGGGACTTCTCGAGTGGCTGGTTGATAATTTTAAAACAATTCTCATGGTTCATGATCATGATTATTATTGCCTTCGCCATCACAAATATTATCCATTTTTTCGCATCAATTGCAAACGGCCTTTTCAACCTGTTGTTTGCAGCCTATGCTCGGGCCTTATTGAGAAAAGGGGAGGTAGAATTCAACCAATTCCCTTATTAAAACGGATGCAGATTTTGAAATTGGCCCGTCAAACTGACCGCCAGATTATCTTGTCAGAATTTATGCGGCAGAATTTGCTCAAAAATGACTTTGCTGCTGAAAACATCCAGAAAATTCACCCCTTCTATCAAATTCAGAAAAAAAGTTCGCAAAAAGCTAGCTCAAACTCTGCTCAATTGTTGTATGTAGGCCAGATAATTCGAGGCAAAGGTCTGGATCAATTAATTGAGAGCCTGCATTATCTCAAAAATCCCTATACACTCTCAATTATTGGCAAAGGCAATGACACTGCTTACATTCAAAGTCTGATCCAGAAATACAATCTTGAAAAACGGGTTTGTCTGGAAGGCTGGAAATCCAATGTTGACGAATATTACAGCAAATCCGATCTCCTGATTGTGCCTTCACGCTGGCAGGAACCTTTTGGTTTAATTGGTATGGAGGCTTTTGCTCATCAATTACCGGTTGTTGGTTTTGATGTAGGCGGGATCAGTGAATGGTTGCATGACGAAGAAAATGGCTATTTAGTCGAGCCGGGTGATTCGAAAGCTATGGCCCAAAAAATTGATAAACTTATTTCCAATCCCGAACTTAGAAAAAAAATGGGCCAAACCGGTTTTGAATTGGTCAAAACTGAATATAATCAGAAAAAATTCGTAGAACGATTTAATAAATTGTTAAAGGAACTAGATGCTTAAGATATTTGTGAGTGGGCTGGCCTACGATAGTGGCCAGTCGGGGATTTCCGATTATATTGAACATGTTGCGGCTGAGCTGGTTCAGGAAAATGAAGTTGTTCTCTTCCTGATGGAAAATGATAGAGAAATATTTCCTGTTGAGCATCCAAATTTGGATATTGAGACAATCCCAAACTGGCTGGGTTTTCCCGTTCTTAACATGATCTGGCATTTGTTAATTTTGCCTTTCAGAATCAGAAAAATGGATGTGGATTGTATTTTTCTTCCGGCTGGTAATCGCCGTTTATTAAGCTTTTATCCCAATTTTACTATAGTTACTTTTCATGATCTTTCCCAGTTTCATATTTCTGGCAAATACGATCCCTGGCGCATGTTCTATATAAAAAAAATTGTGCCCCATTTTTTAAAAAAAGCTCCTTCCATTATGGCGATTAGCAAAAATACAAAACAGGATATGCTTGAATTTTATGATCTTCCCGAATCTCAAATAACTATCAATTATAATGGCTATGACAGCCAGCTTTTTCAGCCTGAGGAGCAAAATCAAAATAACAAAATATTGAATAAGGACTATTTTTTGTATCTTGCCCGTATCGAGCATCCCGGAAAAAATCATCTGCGACTCATAAAAGCCTATGAACGCTTGCCATTTCAGATTAAAGACAAATATGATCTCTACCTTCCCGGCAAAGTCTGGTCAGGTGGTGATGTGGTTGTTGATTATGTAGAAAATTCGCCTGATATAGACCGCATTCATTTACCGGGTTTCATTACCAGTCAGCAACTGCCCCAATTGTATCGACAGGCTTCGTTGTATATTTTTCCATCTTTGTATGAAGGTTTTGGAATTCCTTTGATCGAGGCTATGGCCAGCGGAGTTCCGGCTATTTGCTCTGATACTTCTTCACTGCCGGAAATTGGTGGATCAGCAGTTGTGACCTTTGATCCAAAAGATATCGACCATATAAAAAACAGCATTATAAAGGTCATTAATGACGATCATAAGCGAAAAGAAATGGTAGAAAAAGGCCTGGAAAGAGCAAAAATATTCAGCTGGGAAAAACACGCAGAAACTATTTTGGAGGAATTTGAAAACAATATTTAATAATAAGGCTTTTTATTTACATATTTGTTGCCAGGAGGGAGCGAGCAATGAAAACTGACCGAAATTATGATGATCTTAACAGTCTGGAGCAGATCATTGAAAAAGGCAGAAAAAAGCGCTTTTGGACTATGCTCAGTTTTCGTTTGAAAAAGCTGGTTTATGGTTTTTTAAAAATATTGCAGCGCCTGATTAGCTTTTGTCTTTCTTTGCCTTTTGCTCTTCTTGCAATTTTAACAGGACTGGGTTTATTAATCCGAAAAATATTTACTGGCAAGAAAACATTCAAAAAGCAGGAAATTTTCGGCCGGGATGCTTTAAAATTGACTCTTTATAAATTTAATTCTCAATCCCGCTGGATTTCCATTTTGCCATTGTTTATGTATGCAATCCTGGGCAAGTTGCAACTGATCGGTGTGGGTATTCGAAATTATGATGATCGAGCCCGGGTTATTGGCGATTCATTCCTATTTAACAATAAGCCCG
>JAIPJV010000146.1 GCA_021734005.1 Fidelibacterota bacterium | reverse complement strand
CTACTATTTGATATCGGAATTGTTCATTCGGGATTTTATTAGAATTGGTTAATTGTAATGGATAGGCGGAAGTCTGGATTTGTATATAAAAATCATCGCTGGCAGTTGCATAATACCCATCTAAAGTTCGGGCATCAAAAACTTTCTCAGGAGGGAGCGGCGGCAGTTTAAAGTATTGGTTCTGATCATCATAATTAAATTCTACTTCGTAAAAGATAGCGCTCTGATTGGAATCATTATCCTGAATTGATAAATAGGGATATTTATCCAGATCCGGCAGGAATTCAAATGTTTTCAATTGATCAGATAAATAGGCTGCTTTATTTTTCAAACGTATTTCACCTCTTTCTGATGCATAGGCCCAGTAACCATTCCCTGGCACAAGGCTGTCAGTTCGAAAATAGGAATCCTGATATGCAAAAATAAGCGGAAAAACTACAACATCATCATTATCCATTATTTGAGCAATATGAATAGGGTTGGAAGGAGGAGAAATCAGATTCCAGCCCTGCTGTAGTGATATTGTAATATCATTATCTGGCAATCCATTGAGGATCACACTTTGAGCCTGTTCTGATTTAATCCAGAATCCCTGACCGGCTTGGATTGAATCAGGAGCGTAATATTCCTGTTGCCAGCCATACAAATTATATCGCATTGAATCCAGATTAAATATTTGATCGACACGTTCGTTGACCGGCTTGATAGGCAAACCCTTTAGTTCCCAATTTCCCGATACCTGGATTTCATAATTTCCGGCCAGATATAGATGGGCTGGAATGGTAACTATATCCCGGTCAGGATCATTGGTAGTCATAATTATATTGGCATTGTACCGCCCCGGCCGCATTCCGCTGGTGTTAAATCTTAAATTGATCCTTTCTCTATCTTGCGGAAGAATCGATCCCTGGTTTTGTGAAAGCTGTACCCAGTTCAAATTTTTAATCCTGTCCTGTATTTTCAGCAATGAACCATCCAGAGTACTTATCCAAAAATTTTCACCATCATGAGTTAAATTCTCAGATCCAGGTATAAGCTGGTATCTTCTCACAAATTCAATAGATTCAGAAGTATAATTGAGTTGATTTAGCCAGTAATTTTCAGTTCTATAATTGTAAAATATCCCCCACAAATTTCCACCCGGGTGCTCATCCAGCCAGGATATTTGAACGCAAACTTCATCGGAATAACAACCCGGGTAGTGAATTTCCTGCAGAATCTCTCCACTTTTATCCATAACTACAAAATTCGATAAGGTACTATAAGCAGCGCAAATTATAAAAGCAGATCCAGTATAATCAAATGCGATTTGATTTCTGAACGGGGTCTCAATCTCAGCTACCATTTCCCCATTCTGATCATAGCCATAAATATACCCCAGGTAAGTTCCGATATAATAATTTTCTCCATCATAAGCCAGACTATAAGAATTATAAGGAATTGTAAAAAGCTCTTCCACAAAATCGCCTTCTATGTCATATCTAAAGAGTTTATTATCTGTCCTTTTGATGAAATATAAGGATCCTTTTGAGTAATGTATTCCTGAGATATAGGTGGCAAATTCAGGAAGATATTTTTCAATGATCGTTTTCTCAGCACCAGTTACTGATATGTCAAATTCCAGATCGGCCTGGCCCTCATTGGTTATATTTATTTCATAACTCCCACTATCGTTTATACCCATATATTTGATCAAGGAATCAGGAACTGCTCCTAATTTAGGCGGAATCACACCCCGGCCGACCAGTTTTATGTTTTGGTTTAATTGTTCGGAATCCGGGGATTTGATTGTCAAATTGGCTTCATATTGACCTGGTGAAAGAGGATTGAAATAAACTTCAATCATCTCTGATCTTCCTGGTAAAAGCTGCAGAGAATCTCTTTTCAGATGAAAATTTTCAGTACTCGGAATCGACATTTCACTAATTCTTAATAGAGCAGATCCAGTATTTTTTATTGCCAGTGATAATGAATCTGTAGCCCGTACAAAAACAGACCCAAAATTCAGAGTATCGTGATCAATATCAATTTGGGCTTGGCCTTTCAAATTAATCTGGAGATCAATTTCTTCCTGCGGATAATTCATCCCTGAAGGTCGCAAATTAGCAAATAAATTATATCTCCCATCGAACAGATTCTTTGAATTCACCACAATTTTTACAGATTGACTTGCTTCCGGCTCTATAATTCCCCGTTCTCTGAAAAGCTTTACTGAGTGGGGCTGACTGGCAGTCCATTCCAGAATACGTAGAACAAATAAATCTGAACTGTGACTTTTCTGCGCACCAATTTCACCGGTATGCAAAAGTATTCGCCCCTGTCCATATTCTCCCGCTGCAAGGGCCACATTATTTGTATCCAGAGAATTGACTGCTAAAACCTCAAATTTCGATCCCAAATCACTCTTTTTGATAACATCATAACTGCCACAGCAATCGCGGGGGTATAGAGCATTTAAAATAGAGTGATTGTTTCCATTTTTGGTAAACTGAATGGTGTTGGGATTTACTTCAGATTCAGTCTGGAGGACGCCAATTTCAAATCCTGCTGGCATAATTCGTATTGAATATTCACGATCAGGTTGCTCAATGATCAATCCCCCGCCTTTATCAATATATTCCTGGACGACTTCACCCTGGCCACGTAAAAAATTAATATCCCCTTTTTTAACATATATTAGATCATAGGCTTCCAATAATGAATCTTGCATAGCATCCGGCCGGTTTAAAAGATCCACCAGCACACCCAACTGCTCCAGATATTGCTTGGTTTGAGACTGCTGATCCGGTCGCAAGTTGTCATAAAGTAAAACTTTGATGTTTGACGGAAAAACTCCGGGAATATCCTTATCATCCGAAATCAGGGAAGTATCAATGCCCAGCTCAATTTCATAGGAAAATGTATCCAGTCCTGTGTTTTCAATAGAAAGCTCGGAGCTATCCGATTCTCCCGCATTAAGTTCTAAGCTGATATCCTGGGGAGCAACTGAAAACTGGGGATAACTTTTCCCAATTCCAGTTAATTGAACTGATTTTGGACCATCAGCATAGTTCAAGTATAATTGACTGCTGAAATACCCGGCCTTCGTAGGCTGAAATACAGCATCAATATTTTGCCTTTGTCCTGGATTAATTGTGAGGATTGTATCAGAAATTAAAAAAACGCTGCTGTTTAATTCCAAATCTATGGAATAAGTCTTATTAGAGGAATTGTAAACAGTAATTCCAGCAGAATCTTGTGTATTGAGATAGGTCTCTGCAAAATTAACCGAATCTTGCGAAATACTAAGCATAGGATCGTCATGAATTATCAACGAGGCCCGGGAATGCTCATTATTGCTGGTAGTAAGTAATGAATCTTCACTTGAATAGTCATATTTCCGGATTGGTTTCCCATTCTCAAAAAATTCTATATAAAAAGAATCCAGAACCGCAGTCTCAGAATAATTTCCCCGGTCATAAAGATCAAGATAAACAGAATCTAGATTGGAATTAACAATTTCATTAAAATTGGAGATATCAAAGGTCATAACATTATCAGGAAAAAAATTGGCATCTTCCGAATTATTATATTCCAGAAAAGGTTTTGATATAAGATTTTGATCGTCACGATCAATCCCCAGATGCATTTTGATTTCTCCCCGATAAGGATGGGTTAGTTGAAAATTTGCCAGAATAGTTGGCTGATAATTATCCCTGTCTTCAAATAAGATAGCCACTTTGATATATTTTTGCAGGCATTGATAGGAA
The DNA here is from genome assembly GCA_021734005.1 of Fidelibacterota bacterium. Lineage (GTDB taxonomy): Bacteria > Fidelibacterota > UBA2242 > UBA2242 > JAFGTP01 > JAIPHI01. Next base: position 2,058 of record JAIPJV010000146.1, on the reverse strand, counting down.
ATATGGTAAAATCCGTCAGCCTGATTTTCCCAGCCTCCCTTTCCCCAATTATTGGCAACTTTAAAAGCCCCATAAGTTGTATCTCCATTTTCTATAAATGGACCAAAATCGTCATCATACCCAACCACAGCATTGAGGTGATTGAAAACAGTGGTTTGATAATTGTCCACTGTCCAGAGATCTTTGTCTGACAATTGAGAAAAACGGTGAGCATTAATATGGATCAGAGCCAATTTTCCTGAGGCCAGGACCTGTTTGAATAATCTATTTTGAGCAGCGCTAGTGTCAATTAAAAAAAGAGGAGGACTAGCACCTCTATATTGAGGGGCTTCGCGCCAGGCTTTCCTATCAGGCCAGGAAGTAGAATTATCAGGGTCATTGGGCATGGTTTCCCAGCTGGAAGCTCCATATTTTTGGATAAAATTGATAGCCCGAAAAACAGTAATCCCCTGATCCTGCCCATTATTGGTGAGATGATAAACAAAATCGGGACTGATAATTTTATTTTGGGCTTCGATAGTGGGATAACCATTGCCGCTATTGATCCATTCGGCTTTGGACAGATCCCAATCGTGTTCCCGGGCTTCCTGAAAAGTCTTCACATAGTAGCCTGTGGCCCAGGCCACACAGGAGCCTTCCGCTCCCTGATCACCAATAGGTGGAAACCATTTTGTTTGAGAATGGTCAATTTTTTTAGGCAGACTATCTAATTGTAGATTATCAAATATTATTTGGCGGGATGAAGCGATGATCTGCTCAAGTTCATAGCTGTCAGGAAGCCTGGCACCGGTTCCATGACCATTAATTCGAATAGATTGTAAAGTATCAGATATGAAGGTTTTTCTGATAAATTTAGCATTTTTAGATGTAAGAGACTGACCCGACCTGGCCAGCAGGGATACTATTATAAAGAAGAATATTGATATTTGCTTTGACAGCAATTTCACAGGATAATATCCTGATTTTATGAATATTAAAATGCATAAAGTTTACTTTTGTTGAATTGGGAGCTGGCAGGTATAAATAACCTGCCAGCTTTATGGCTAAAGGAGGAAATGAAGATTACGAATCCAATGCTTTCATTCGAAAAGTTTGGACCCTTGATGTTTTATGTTCTTTTTCCATAATTTTTTCTATTTCAGCAACAATTTCCGGATGCTGGGCAGCAACATTATTTTGTTCCTGGAGGTCCTTTTCCAGATTGTAGATTTCAATCTTCATATTGCCTTTTTTAATATCTTTGCGGATACCTTTCCATTTGCCCATCCGGACAGCCTGCTGTCCTCCATAGGCCGGAAATTCCCAATACAAATATTTGTGTTCTTTCTGACCCTTTTTACCAATTAGAGTTTTGGCAAAACTGATTCCATCAGTCTCAACTTCACATTCCGCTTTTCCCAGATCGCACATAGTTGGCATTACATCATAAAATGCGGAAATATGATCAGACTGAGATCCCGGTTTTATTTTTCCCGGCCATTGGGCGATCATGGGAACTCGAATTCCACCTTCGTGAACAAAGCCTTTGGAATAGCCATATTCGCTTTTGAAAGGATCGGCACTATCAAACCAGACAGTATCTGCCCCACCAGTATAAGTTGGGCCATTATCAGAAGTGAAAATTATTAGAGTGTCATCATATATTCCGAGATCTTTTAATTTTTTGACCAGTTTACCTACATTTTCATCGAGATAAGAGATCATAGCTGCATAAGTTGCATTAGGATACTGATTAGGAAGATAACCACTATCTCCAGTATAGGGTTCTTCTTCACCAAATTTCTTTCGGTAATAATCAACCCATTTATCAGGAGCTGCAAGGGCAACATGAGGTATTATACTGGCCCAATAGAAAAAGAAAGGCTGATTTTTATTACGTTCTACAAAATTTTCCATCTCATCGTACATCAGAGTTGGAGCATAGTCTTTCCCATGAAATTTTTCATAGCTTTCCGGATCATTAGGATCCTTATCTTTGCCCAACTTCTGATGAGGAACGACTAATTCATTCCTGAGAGTGTCTTTCTTGCCATTTTTCCATAAATGAGTTGGATAATA
>JAIPJV010000145.1 GCA_021734005.1 Fidelibacterota bacterium | reverse complement strand
AATTTGTTTTTTAAAGCATCAACAATGGCCTCCTGGTAGGATGCGCAAATATCATCCATATTATCTTTGGCCCATTGGCGACCCTTCTTCTTGATCAGATAGTAGAGCGAGGTTTTCAGGCCGCTAAAACTAAAACCATATTCTCTATTTTTGATTTCGGCTCTGGGAAAATGATGAAATTTACGATCACCTTTTTTGGCAATTTTGTCTATTATTGGGCCAGCCGGATAGGTGAGATGCAAAATTTTTCCGCCTTTATCAAAGGCTTCACCAGCAGCATCATCAACACTTTGTCCAATCAATTTATAGGAGCCATGCTTTTCCACTTCGACAATCATTGTATGTCCGCCAGAAACCAGAAGACACAGAAAAGGATATTGAATATTATCATGATCCAAAAAATTGGCCATAATATGGCCCTCTATATGGTTAACTCCGATAAGCGGTTTGCCACTGGCCAGTGATAAGCCTTTAGCAAAACTTAATCCGACCAGCAAAGCTCCCATCAATCCCGGACCTCGAGTAACAGCAATGCTTTCAATAGCAGAAAAATCCACCCCCGCCTTCTTCAGAGCCTGATCCATGACTTTGTTAATATTTTTCATATGTTCACGGGAAGCAAATTCAGGTACCACTCCGCCATATTCCTGATGGAGAAGTTGTGAAGAGACAACATTGGAAAGTACTTGATTATTTTTTACTACAGCGATAGAAGTTTCATCACAGGAGGATTCAATACCTAGGATCACAACTTAATTCCTTTCCTCAATTAAACGAATATTTATAGAAGACGGCTCAACTTTAGTGACTTCCAGATAGTTCCCCAGACTTTTAACCTGAAGTTGATATGATTTTTGATCACTATCAATCCGGCCTTTAAGGTCAACATAGACATTGATATCTTTGCTGTCAACGGCTTTGATTTTGTTAAAACCACCTGATATCAAAACTGTAACTTTATTAGGGTGGACTTCAACCTGGCTCTGCCTGGGCGAATTGACAATATTTACAGGAATTCCGGAAATTGATTTTTCTCCAATTTGATCAACAACCTGAGTGACCTGTACCTTTCCCGGCTCAGTGCTAATATTTTTTGTTTCAAATTTCTGAAGAGGTACAGTCATGTTGATAGAGCTGACCACATCTTCCTTGACCTTTTTTACTGTGTTAATGTACTGAATCTCCCGCAGATAGGAACTGGGGCCGGTAATTGTTACAGAATCGGGTTCAATATCGAGTTCATATTTGGTATAGCCCGGTTCAAGAACTGTCACAACCTGAGATCGAACTGGCACTTTTTGGGTAACCTTTTTATCGAGTTCTACATAAAGTGATTCTGGTTTGACAACATTGATAAGCCGAACATCTGAGTTGCGCGGTAAAAATACATATTCCGGATGACGATCATAATAATCATTGAGATCGAAATTATAGAACCATTTGATTGTACTCAAATCCAGGATCAGGCGAAATGAACTGCGGGATTGAAACAGCAAAAAGAAAAAATCAAGTCCATCACCATGGAATTGGGCCCTGATCTGGTCAGGTAAGCGATTTTTTAAGATTTTCCCCTCTTCAATGTTTACAGCTTCGAAAGGAACGTTCATTTTGGTCGTGTATTCGTTCCTCAGTATAGTAAACGACCAAATTATAATCGTTATCAAGAGTACGATCAATTTAGTCTGAATATTTTTCACGAATAAATTGTGAAAAAATTCAGAGACGCCTTCAAAATTCCATTTATTCTTCTTTTCAGCCATATTAACCCGATAATGACAAAAGGGCTTGTATAAAAACCACAAGCCCTTTTGTATATAACTTCACTTTATTTTACTCATTTGTATTACTCGTCATCATCCTCAGTTTCATCTTCTTTTTCGGCAGTTTCAGAGTCATCTTTTTTGGTATCAGATTCTTGCTCTTCTTTCTTTTCTTCTGATTTGTCAGACTCCTCTTTTTCTGCTTTTTTTGAGGACTTTTTAGTCTTTTTGGCGGACTTTTTCTTTTTCTCTGTCTTTTCAGATTCTTCTTTTTCCTCTTTCTGTTCTGATTTTTCTTTATCTTCTTCCTTTTCAGTTTCCTCTGCTTTTTCCGCTTCTTTTTTATCCGCTTTCTCAGACTTTTTTGACTTAGTTTCTTTTTTCTTTTTTTCTTTCTTTTCAACCTTTTCAGCTTTTTCTTCTGCAGCTTCTTCTTTTTCTTCTTCAGCTTTTCTCTTTTCTTCAGCATCTTTTACACGGTCGATAACTTCATTGGGAATCTCAATTTTATCGGAAGTGTCTTCCTGATCACTCATGTATTTATCAACATTATCTTCATCTTTAGAAATAGCCTGACTGCGGGAAAGAACAAGTTTCTTCTCGTCTTTGTTCATTTCCAGAACTTTTAGCTGCATTGTCTGGCCTATATCAAGTTTTTCATCAGTATCATCACGAAGTTCTTTGGGGAATTGATTCTTAGGTACAATTCCGTCCATGCCATAATCCAGATTAAAAACAACCAGATTCTTGGTTATTTTGGCAACTTCGCCTTCTACCACAGCACCTTCTACATAGGTATCTTCGATATCTGGCCAGGGATTATCTTTTAGCTGTTTAATACCCAGTGATATTTTGCGTTCATCTTTTGAGAACTTCAGAACTTTAACTTTAATTTTCTCACCAGTATTAATGACCTGTTTTGGATGTCTTACATTCATTGTCCAGGACATATCAGCGATATACACAAATCCTTCAATACCCTCTTCCAGTTCTACAAAAGCACCTTTTGGGATAATTTTCTTAACTGTGCCCTCTTGAACAGTGCCGGGCTGATATTTATCTTCAGCTTCTTCCCATGGATCGGGTTCAAGCTGTTTGTAACCCAGTGAGATTTTTCTCTCATCAGGATCAATGCTAAGAACCTTGGCATCTACCATATCATTTAAGGTAAAAACTTCAGATGGATGTTTGATGTGTTTTGTCCATGAAATTTCAGAAATATGGATAAGACCTTCCACACCTTTTTCCAGTTCCACAAAAGCACCATAATTGGTGATATTGACGACTTTACCTTCCACAATGGAATCGACTGGATATTTCTGTTCCACGCCTTCCCATGGATGGGGCTCCAGCTGTTTGAGTCCCAGTGAAACCTGTTTTTTCTCAGTATCATAATCTATGACTTTGACTTTGATATCCTGTCCCAGATCTACGACCTCGCGGGGATGGTTGACACGGCCCCAGGAAAGATCAGTAATATGGAGCAATCCGTCAAGACCCCCCAGGTCAATAAAGACACCAAAATCAGTAATATTTTTAACGCGTCCTTCAAGAACATCACCAACCTGGATTTCCTCAAGAAGTTCTTCCCGTTTTTCTTTGAGAGCTTCTTCCAGGATAACTTTTCTACTCAGAACAACATTTTTTCTCAATTCACTTAAGTTAACAATCTTGAATTCATAGGTTTTGCCAACATGAGCATCGAAATCACGGACAGGATTAACATCAACCTGAGATCCGGGTAGAAAACATTTTACGCCCATGACATCAACGACAAAACCACCTTTGATGCGACGCTGAATTGTGCCTTCAACCTTCTCGTCGTTGGCTTCAATCTCTTTGATACGTTCCCAAACTCGAATGAAGTCAGCCTTTTTCTTGGAAACATACATACGGCCGGTTTCTTCATCCTCAAGTATATCAATGACTACTTCAATTTCGTCACCTACTTTGGGTAATTCATTTTCTCTGAATTCGTCGCGAAAAAGAACACCCTCAGATTTATAGCCTACATCGATCAGTACTTCTGTATCGCCAATACTGGTGACTTCGCCCATAACTCTATCATGAGTTTTAATATCCTTGATCGTGCTTTCATATTCTTCTTTTTGTTTTTGATACTTATCTGCTTTTTTGTCAAATAAGAAATCCTGCTCAAATACCTTCACTTCCTCAGACAGAGGACCTGAAGTAATAGTTTCCGTGCTAAAATTTTCCACAGAATCTACCACTTTTTTCTCATCTGATGATTGAATGTTGGTATCTTTTACTACTTCTGCCATTAAAACTTCCTTAAACTTTTTTTAAATTAAACTTACCACTCTATTGTTTCACCTTATTTACAATAATTTGTACTTGTTCATCAAAATCTAGATCTGTTGTATCAACAACAAAGGCCCCATCTGGTTTCTTCAAAGGGGCATGCTCTCTTGATGAATCTATTTTGTCTCGTTTTTTTAATTCTTCGACGATCTTTTCCTGATTCAAAGCTTGTCCATTTTTTTGATAATCTTTCATCCGTCTTTGCGCTCTAACTTCAACATCAGCAGTGATGAAAAATTTGTATTCAGCATCAGGAAATACATTGGTGCCAATGTCGCGACCCTCCATTACAACATCGTGATCCTGGGCCATTTTCCGCTGTTGATCAACCAACACTTTTCTGACTCCCGCAATCGCACTAACCGGACTTACCAGATCGGCAACTTCAGAACTGCGTATTTCCCGACTCACATCTTCTCCATCCAGAAAAGTATGATATTCTCCATCAATTTTTTTAAAGCGAATCTTAAGTTTTGAAGCCATTTGGGTGACCTGATCTGCATTCTGGACATCAATATTATTGCGAATTGCAGCCAGTGTTACTGCCCGATACATCGCTCCTGTATCCACATACAGGAAGCCAAGTTCCTGAGCAACCTTCCTGGCTGTACTGCTTTTGCCGGCTCCTGCCGGTCCGTCAATTGATATTACATCACCCATAATCACGCCCCAATTTTATAAATTTTTCTAAATAATTGCAAATATTAAATCTATATTTGTTGTAATATTTCTAATTGAGGCCAATATTGGGGCATAAATCACTAAATTTAAAGAGAAAGTTGGGATTCCAGATAAAATTGCAAATTTATTACAAAGCACTTTTTGTTAATTATCTCGATTTACCATCTTTTTCAAAAGCTTTATCTCCCGATCTGAAAGATAGCGCCATTCTCCTCTTTTCAAATTTTTATAGGTAATGGTAGCAAAAGATAGTCTATCAAGTTTAATAACTTTGTATCCCAGAGCAGAAAACATGCGTCGGATTTCCCGGTTTTTACCTTCCCGCAAGATCATAGTAACAATGGAGTGGCCTTTTTTCCTAGTTGTTTTTATTACCCTTCCTCGCCCTATTTCACCATCATCTAGCTCCACACCACTGGCGAAATCATGACCAATAGTACTGGGAACATTTCCATCAACTTTCACTACATATTTTTTTGGGATTTCATAGCTGGGATGAGTCAATTTATGAAGCAACTCACCATGGTTGGTTAGCAAGAGGACCCCAGTTGAATCTTGATCCAGACGTCCAACGGGTTTTACAAAAGGCTCCTCCTCAAAAAAATCAGCTACAATTTTACGATCATGAGTATCTTCAAGAGTTGTGATCACGCCGGATGGTTTATTAAAAACAATGTAGGTCTTTTCTTCCGGTTCAACAATTTCGCCATTGAGTTTGACCGTGTCTAAAGGGCCAATATAGGTAGAAAAATCGGTTACTGTCTCGCCATTAACTGAGACTTGACCGGCTTTGATATATTTTTCACATTTTCTTCGGGAAGCTATTCCGCATAGGGATAGATATTTATTGATCCTGTGGTTGTTCTTCTTTGTCTTCAAGCATTTCCTCGATTTCTTTCATTTTAGGTAGGTCGTCAAGAGAGGCCAGGCCAAAATATTCCAGAAAATAGTCGGTTGTCCTGTATAATAAAGGCTTACCAGGCGCATCCAGACGGCCTTTGACCTCAACGAGATTTTTGCTGAGCAATGTTTTCATAGATGTATTCACGCCTCGTATGGAGTCAATTTCGCTTTTTGTAGTGGGTT
>JAIPJV010000144.1 GCA_021734005.1 Fidelibacterota bacterium | reverse complement strand
CCCTTTCAGGGAAATTGATTGGATTCAATTTCATTAAATAAGTCTCGCAGATGCGTGATAATTGTAGAACAACTTGCCAAGTTGTTTCATCTTGTCCTGACCTCAATGGGCAGGATAAGATGGGTGGTGCACAATTAATTAAGAAAGATTCCTTCTTTTCCAGATAATTGTTGAAGATTTTTTGGTTTATAGTAGTTTGTTGACTCGAAACTGGAGTTTCTCAAGAAACAAGCGTACCCAGGCAGAGCCTGGGAACGAGGATTGGGGCCAATGTATTCGTTCGATACAAAAGCGTCAGTTTTTTTTATTTGTATGCCATAGAAAAAAAATTATTCGTGTCAATTCGCGTTAATTTGCGGTCCTTTTTCCCACTCGACCACTTCGCAACTTTTCAACTCGATAAATTCGCCACTCGACTACTCAACCAAACCCATACCAATAAAATTCAACATCCTGCCTGTTATCTGATCATCACCGCGGTAGGAAAAAAATTGCTCAGGATTGCATTGGGTGCAATAATTTAAAATATCAATATTATGATTGGTGATTCCGGAATCATTTAGTTTTGATTTGATCAATTCTACAAATTTTAGATAATACTGATTCTCTTTATTGGAAATAAATTTTTTGTCAAAATGATGAAGTACATCTTCACCAATTTCAAAGCAGGAATTTCGAAGAGAGGGGCCGATAGCAGTGATCAATTTTTTGGGATTAACATTGAAATTATTCTTCATAATTTTTACAGCATTAGCGATAATATCGCGGGAAATTCCCCGCCAACCACCGTGAAGAGCTGCGATTGCTCGACTGTCAGGATCAAACAGAAAAATAGGAGCACAATCAGCAGTTTGGATGCAGAGCACCAGGTCTGTTTTTTGGGTTATAACACCATCAGTTTGTTCGTAGATTCCCGGTGATTTTACAATCTGAACATTATTACTATGGATTTGCTCCATGCAGACAATCTGGTTGATATCAACTCCAGCATTATTGGCGGCTTGCTGAGCACATTTGTAGAGATGGTCGGGATGCTGACTTTTTTGGGGGGATAGGCCGTTTACACGAGAGCCAAAACTGTGAAATATTTCTGGATATTGATTTAAAATCCCGGAACTTAGACCATTATCCCGAAAAAATTTTTGTGAATTTTTATTCAAATGGATAGATTCGGCCCTTTCTAATTTCAGCCACAGGCTTAATCCGATTGTTATCAAAACTTAGAATGTAGGCACAGGAATTTACGCCCGGCCGATTGCCCTTGAATGAGATATTGCGGGCGAAGCCGTGATAAATGGGCATTTCCATCATATATTGTTGAAGCGCTTCTCTCTGGATATATCCTTCTTTGAGGCCTCGCAAAATAGGTTGAATTGAATCGTAGCCATATAGATCAAAACGCCGGGGCGATTCGCCTATCAAACGGATATATTGACGCTGGAAGGAGCGGTAGCCTGCCGACTCCTTGTCAATATAATAATCTGTTATAATAAGCATGTCGTCAGCGAGATTTCTATTTTGCCGGAGTTTCTCAATATTGTTCCAGTCAGCATTTCCCAAAACTCGAGCATAGATATTATAATAATCCAGCTGGGAGATGATCATTTCCAGATTCTCGGATTTGATGGGCAGAAAAATGGCGTCAATGCTCTTGATCTTGTCATCATATTCTTCAACGTCCGGCAATTCAAATTCAGTGGAATCCATCAGGCCAGTTACAGTGAGCACATCGCGAGTGTTGAGCAAATACATTTTATTGTTGTGAAAAACTTCATATTGGCTGGAGTCATAGGGGAAGATCTGAAAACCAGCTTTTGTCAACATACTGCTGTCTTTGCGCACCATTCTATTCAGGCTGTCCTGCATGATCTCAATTTTTTTATCCCTGGCTTCTCGGGCTAATTCAACTCCAATTTTGCGTATACCTTTGAAATGATAACCCAGATTTTCTGGAGTTCCGGAATACCATTTTTGAGAGAGTAATTTTATACCGCCTTTATCAATTGTTTTGCTGAAAGCATCGGTCATGTCTATACCAAAATCGCCGCCTGGTGAAAGAGTAACCAGATTTTTGGCTTCAGTTTGCTCAACACAATATTTGCCCAAAAATCTACCTAGATTCTCAAAATCTACATTGGCCTGAAAACCATATTGCCCCATATCAGTAATTTTGCTATTAGTAGCAGTGGGCGTGATAAAAGGAATGCGAGCCTGATTGGCAACGGCTGCAACTCCAAAAGTATTCTTGCTGCTAAGGGGGCCGAAAATGGCTTTGACTTTAGGGTTCTCAACCAAAATCTGAGACTGTCGAACCGAACGAATGAATTCGCCCTGATTGTCCATGATGATTGCCGCAATGTCAAAACCTTCTCGGGCTTTGATTTCATTGATGGCAAATTTGACCCCTTTTAGAATGGGCTGAGCAACAGTTCTTCTGGGACCGGAGAGGGGAAGAATTACCCCAATGTAAACCTTTTGGTTGTGGGCCTCTTCCAGATATTGGCGGGTTTTTTCATACTGGATAGTTAAAAACTGATTGTCTTCAATATATCGATAAGCAGATAATAAATATTGATCAGCAGGACGGGATTGGCCTTTTTCATGATATTTTTCTGCCAATTTTAGCATTATATAAGGTTTGTAAAAATTGTCTTTAATAGTTGCTTCTAATTTTTCCAGATCCTGAATAGTGAGAAAAATATCGGTTAATGTGCTCATTTCCTCAGTACATTTTTGGGAAAGTTGGGGGTCGTCAAATTGCTTGACAACCTGGAGATAATAGAGTAGCGATTGAGCATATTTTTTTTGTTGAAATAGAGCCCGGGCAATGCTGTAGCGAACATCATCAAGATAATGGGTTTCCTGTCCATAATGAGTTTCAAACTCATAACCCAAAGAGAGGGCCCGGCTAATTCTACCAATTCTCAGATTGGTTTTGACGAGCATCATTTCACTGGCAATCTTAAAACGATTGAAATCTTTGGGAATGGAGTAAATTTTTTGGAATTTTTTCAGGGCTTCAAAAAATTTGTTTTCCCGATAGTCCTGAACTCCCTCCATAAATAAAACATACTGGGAATCGACTTTCTGTTTGTAGTACGGAGCAGTTAAAGAATCGGCCAGAGCACGCAGAGAATCGATAATTTTTGGTTCAGGTAAAAGTGTAGAATCAAGAGGCTGAACTAAAGAATCACGCCGGGTTTCACTAAAAAGTGTGTCTTCCACAGCCAGAGAATCAAAAGCAGCCAGCTTATCTTTTTCCTCTTCCTCCTGACCAATTATCCAGCCCTGAAGCAAAATGATTGCAGTTATAAATGTGATCAAATATTTTCTATACAATGCCATGTGCTCCCCGTAAATTAGTAAATTTTGCGGGCTTTACTCCCACTCAATTGTTCCGGGAGGTTTTGAGGTAATGTCATACACTACTCGATTAATACCCTGGATTTCGTTGACAATTCTGTTGGATACTGTGGCCAATAATTCTGCTGGTAATCGTGACCAATCGGCAGTCATACCGTCGCTACTATTAACTGCCCGTAGTGCAACAGCATTTTCATAAGTGCGCTGATCGCCCATTACACCAACGGTTTTTACCGGTATCAAAACAACAAAAGCCTGCCAGACTCGGTCATATTGACCGGACCTTCTCAATTCTGTAATAAAGATATCATCGGCTTTTTTCAGAATTTCCAGCTTCGCTCTGGTAATTTCTCCGGGAATTCTGACACCAAGTCCAGGTCCGGGAAAAGGATGCCGGCCGAGAATGAATTTATTAATACCCAGTTCACGACCAATTGCCCGAACTTCATCTTTGAATAAACTATTGAATGGTTCAATAAGTTTGAGTTTCATTCGTTCAGGCAGACCGCCAACATTGTGGTGGCTTTTGATGACTTCTGATTCTCCCTTTACAGAACGGCTTTCGATAACATCGGGATAGAGTGTGCCCTGAGCAAGAAAGTTGAAATCCTTGTGCTTTTCTGTGATTTCCTCAAAAACCTCAATAAAAACATTACCAATGATCTTGCGTTTTTTTTCTGGATCAGTCACGCCCTGAAGTGCATTTAAAAATTGATCGGAATAATCATATTTCTCAACAGGGATTTTGAGTTTGTCTTTTAATTGATTGACAACTTTTGTGTCTTCATTGAGCCGCAGGAGTCCATTATCAATAAATACTGCCGTGCACTGTTCTCCCAGAGCTCGATCCAGCAGAACGGCCATTACTGATGAGTCCACTCCACCACTTAAGGCCATGAGAACTTTTTTATCGCCGACAGTTTCACGGATCTCTTTGATTTTTTCATCAATAAAATGTTTAGGTGTCCAGTTTTTATTAAGGTCGGCAATTGTGGTAAGAAAATTATCCAGAATGGTCATACCTTCCACAGTATGCTCAACTTCAGGGTGAAATTGGATCCCATAAATTTTGCGCTCATCATTGACTATTGCTGCTGGTGCTCTGTTTTCCGATTCTGCAATAATGGAAAAATCATCTGGAATTTTATCAATATGATCACCATGACTCATCCAGACCTGAGTACCGGAATCTAGTCCTGTGAATAATTTATGTTTCTGATTAATGATCATTTTGCTTTTGCCGTATTCCCGCTTGTCTCCAGAATGAACCTGCCCGCCAAAATGACGACAGATGAGCTGCAAACCGTAGCAAATCCCTAAAATTGGAATATTAAGTTCAAAAATACTGCCATCAATATCAGGAGAACCGGGATCATTGACACTGGCTGGACCTCCAGAGAGAATTATTGCTGAGACAGAGTTTTTTTTGATTTCATCGGCAGTGATATCCGGTAGAACAATTTCGGAAAAAATCGATAATTCACGTACACGCCGGGCAATCAGTTGAGTGTACTGAGAACCGAAATCAATTATCCAGACTTTGTCAATACTATTCATAGCAGTGATCTCTCCGTAATTTTTCCCCGTAATTTTTTCATATATTCATAATCGGTTAAATCAAATTGGATGGGAGTTATTGAAATTTGATTTTCTTTAACAGCCCGATCATCAATTTTATTGTCTTTTTTAATTGGTGCTTTGGAACCTCCAAGCCAGTAATAGGCCCTGTTTTTCAGATCGATTCTTTTTTCGAATTTTTCGGCAAAAGGTGACATTCCCTGGCGGGTGATGATTAAGCCTTTTATATCCTCGTAATCGGCTACATTGGGAACATTAATATTGAGGAGAGTACTCTCTGGCAATTTTAGATCAGGAAGAGCTTTGACCATTTTTACAGCAAATTGGGCAGCCGGTTTAAAATTGGGATTGGTGTAAGTGGTCAAAGAAATCGCAAAAGAGGGAATCCCCAAAATTGTGCCCTCAGTTGCTGCAGAAACTGTTCCCGAGTAGATCACATTAATTCCGGTATTAGAGCCTAGATTGATTCCGGAAAGTACAATATCCGGTCGCTCATCAAGAAGCTCGTTGACTGCAATTTTGATACAATCGGCCGGTGTCCCTGATACAGAATAGCCAGACCAGCGATCTTCTTTTTGAAATTCAGAAACCCGCAGCGGATCAGAAAGTGTAATAGCGTGTCCAACTGCACTGCGCTCGATCGAAGGGGCCACAACTGAAACGCGGGCTATTTTGCTAACTTCCCGAACAAGGGCGTCGATACCGGGAGCATTGATTCCGTCATCATTGCAAATTAAAATGTTATTATCCATAGAAAAATTCCAGAATATCAATTAAAGTCTGTTTCATTTCTTCCCGACCTACAATCATATCAGCAAAACCTTTTTCCATAATGAATTGGGAACGCTGAAATCCTTCAGGAAGATCTTTGTTAATGGTTTGTTTGATTACGCGAGGGCCAGCAAATCCGATCAGTGCGC
>JAIPJV010000143.1 GCA_021734005.1 Fidelibacterota bacterium | reverse complement strand
CTCTGCAGTCTCTGTGGAAAAAGTCGGTACAGCCGCTGTGACCAGAGAGGAGTTAATCAAAAAAGTTGGATAAAAAACCCATTAATATTAGAAAAGGCCGGTTGTCAGACAACCGGCCTTTTTATTTTTATAAATATTTCTTCAGATTTTAACGATATTCTTGAGCTTTTTTACGCATTTCCATGGCTTCATCTTTTTCTCCGAGATTGAACAAAGACTTCCATAAAATTTCATATCCAATGCCAAGCCCCTGAATCTGATCATTTTCTTCTAAACGGTTAATATAGCGGCGGGAATACTCTTCTGCTTTTCCATAATTTTCTGATTCAAAATAGGCCTGCGCAATACGAACCAGTACGGCGGGATCGTCAGGGTTTTGTTTTAGCACTCTCTGGTATTCCTGGGTAGCCTGCTCGATATTACCATTACGCATGTGAACCTGGGCCAAAAGGAATCTCAGGTTTTTGTTATCAGGATCTTCCTCAAGTAGCTTTTGCCCCAGCTCAAGAGCGTCTTCATAACGTTCCTGTTTAACAAGAAAGGTTACTTTTTGTAGTTTTAATTGCATAAAATCCGGATGTTCTTCAAGAATAGAGTTAATTTCAGCAAGAGCAGCATCAGGGCTATCAAAAGTAGCAGTGTAAGCAGTCAGAATATTTTCATCGAAAATACCTTTATTCATAGCCTGGTTGGCGTATTTTTGAACTGCTGCAGAATCACCCATTTGATAGTAGCACTGGACTACACCAGTATAGGTGCTTTTTGATGTATCACTGATTTCCAGAGCTTTTTCAAAGTCTCCGGCAGCGACCTGAAGAAGAGAATCTTTTACTTCAGGAAAAATTGCATCTAAGGCGTCATTGAATTTTTTCACAGCTCTGTTTTGATAATTGGCCCAAATTTTCCGTTTAAACTGGGTAGCTTCATCTTTGTACTCTGGCGACAGTTCAACTGCCTTATCGAGATACTTACTGGCTTTATTAAGTTCTCCCTGAGGGCCATATACTTTGCTGGCCAGAAGATAGTATACTTCTGGATTATCGGGATATTTTTCTTTGGCAATTTCCAGCTGCTCTTTTGCCTTTTCAATATTATCCTGCTGAAAGTAAACCTTGGCCGAGGTAATTTCCGGTGGCTGGCAGGATGTTAGAAGGAAAAGAGCCACAACAAAAACACTAAGCAGCACTAAAATTCTATTAATTTTCATTACAGAATCTCCTTGGTTAATTATCAAAAAATCTACTGAATTTATAGAATTTAGAATCAATTTTCAAGCACTGCTTTTGCTTTTTAATTTATGGCTTTTCATTGTTTGAGAGGTGTCTCTATAAATACACTCAAGCAAAAAATAAAATCCAAAGATTCTTCCAAACTTTCTTGTTGCCAATCATCCAACAATTCTCTCATCCAATCATCCAATCATCCAATATTTATTTCATCCAATCATCCAATATTTCATAAAAAAATGTGCCATCTATCACAGCATTCTAGAATCAACTTGAAATAGACAGCAAAAGAATTTAATATTAGGTTACAAACTTTACTGATTGGAGTTAAATATGCGAAACAAATTAACGCTGGCAATTTTTTTGATTTTTTTCATGGGGAATATCATCCCCGGTGGTGAGGTGGCGCAATATGTAAAGGTTAGACCCCACAATAATTTCATGCTGATCCTGGATACCAGTGGTAGTATGAGAGGTCAACCACTTAGGCAAGCCAAAAAAGCTATCGAAGCCTTTCTCAAAGATATTAGATCAGAAGATCAAGTCGGAATGCTTAGTTTCAACTCCCGGGTTGAGCGCGTTTTTCCTGTCACCGGCTCCTACAATCGTCAGCGCTCCCGAATTCAGAATTTACGGGCAGGAGGATCAACTGCTCTTTACGATGCTATTGCCAGTGGTTTTGACAATTTGAGACCATTACAGGGTGCTCGAATCATTCTTTATCTTACTGACGGGCAGGACAACCAGAGCCATTTTACTATTAATGACATACGATCGATGACAAAATCCGAAAATATTTTTGTTTACGGAATTGGTCTGGGAAATGTCGAGGTCAATAAACTTCAGAATCTATCTTCAGCCACCGAAGGATATTTCAGCATGGCAAACAGTCCCAGCGAATTACAAAATCTATACAAAGATGTGCTGGCAAAATATTACCAAAAATATGGAAACGCTCTCACAAAAACCGGCGCATTAACAATCAAATCTATACCTGGAAATCTGCCAGTTTCCGTATCGGGAGGCAAAAGAGGGCGTACTCCTATCAGTTTATCATCTTTGCAGCCAGGAAATTATCAGGTCAATATAGATTATGGTGAAGGCAGCTGGCAGGCTGAGGCCAAAATTAAAGCTGGCTATCGTGCTATTATTGACGCCCGTCAGTCTGAAGTCAGCTACCCTCTCATAATTGGTTCAAAGCCGGTTAAATCAGCAGTTTTTCTAGATGGGAGCTATATTGGCCAGACGACAATCACACCTATTCAAAAAGAGAAGGGCTTTTTTGGCAAAGTCGAAGTCAAAAATCTGGGTAAACAGCTTTCAGTACCAATGGTGCCTGCAGGCCAACATACATTAAAAGTTGTAGCCATGCCGGATTCAGAGGTTGATCTGGGTTCATCTTTGACCTATGAATTTGATTTTGAGGTTAATGGCAAAACTGCTGTCAATGTAAATGTGATCACCAAAAAGGCCGATTTCATCGGGCAAAAAGACGTAAAACAGGATTTAAAAGACCAGGTTGATGACAGCTTTGATGAACTGGAAGATTTCTGAAAGCTTTTGACCATTATCCCAAAAAATATTCCCGGCAGCGGGGAATAAAAATAAATCTCAACCAGCAATCCATTGGAACCTTTAAACAAATTCAAACTAGATCCGCTGCAGAGAAATGTTCAGATTTCAATTAATATTGTATTAAATTTCACTACTTATTAATTCTGACTATGATACAAAAAATTTACAATATATTAATGCTTCTGTCTTTAGCAGGCATACTGGTCGGTGCTCAAACTCAGGATGCCGATACATTGGACCTGCGCAAGTCGAATTCTCTGAAATTGCCTCTCAGTAATGGTATTTCAGGTGCTTATTATAATAGCAAATCCCGCCAATTCACAAATTTTTATTCCCATCTTTATGCCCAAGCATCTGATGAGCATCAAAGCGAACCTGTCATAAGTTCAATAACTCCGATTGTAACCCATAATGGCGATCAAAAATCGATTCGAAAAATGCCGAGCAAAAAGATTGAATATGTTCCCGGTACAGGGATTGTGCGACATAGTTTACAGGATTCCAGTTTTCGTTTAACTCAATACGGATTTTGTCCCTTTTATGTTAATCATCCGCTCTGGGTTATTTATATTGTACTGGAAAGCGACCGGGTCAATGAATATGCCTTGAATATCAAGATCGAGAATAAATCTCTTCGCGCCAATGTGGGAAAATGGTCTTACGTAAAAGATAATAAACGCTGGTTATACGTAGTTATATCATCCAGTGATCAGGATGAGCAAGGTGATTTTCATACTGTTAATAATTTTAAAAATCGGCACTCCGGTTTTTCCGCCCTATTACAGGAAATTGACTGGTGGGAAAGCTGGCATGAACAGAGTACTCAGCCCCGGGTATTTGAAAAAATTAAAAAGCAATTTAACCATCAAGCCTTGACCCATATTAAAATGGCACAATCTCGCGAAAAAGGCGCAGCCCGGGGTCAAATATTCTCCAGTCTAAACCCCGGTAGTTCGTGGACATATCTGACAGACCAGACTTATGCGACTGAAGCACTCTTAAACTCCGGTCATATTCAGGAGGCCCGGCAATCTCTTCAATTTCTCCTGGACAATAACAAATGTGGCAAATTCCAAAAATACGAATGGTTTGATAAAAATTATGGAATTGGTCAGGATTATTTGCTATCGGTTTCAAAATACTTTGGCAAAGGCGCTGAAGCCAGTGATTCCACTCAGAGCGGGCCAAATATCGAATTAGCAGGATTTGGCCTGGTGCTGGCCAATATTGAAGATTATGTAAAAACAACTAATGATATCCAATTTCTAGAATTTTACTGGGAAAAAATTCGCTATCAGATCGCCGCTATTTTGATTCAATCCATAGACGAAACCGGCCTTATCCGCAAGGAATCCGGCCCCTGGCGAATTCATTTGCCTGGCAAACATTTTACCTATACTTCGGTGAGTGCTTATCGGGGGTTGCTGGCTGCCAACTGGATGGCGACGAAAATGGGTGACGAAAGCTACGCTGCAGAATGCAAATTAGCAGCAAAAAAACTGCGCACAAATATCGAAGAAAAATTATATCTAGAGGACCAAAACATTCTAAAGGGCAATCTGGAAGGAAGAATTCCGATAGAATACAGTGACGGCTCTGTTATTGAAGCCATCAACTTTTTGTCCTCCCCTCAGGACAAGATCAGCAAAGCAGTCTTGAACACAATTAATAAAAATCTAAAATTCAATGATGATCCTCCCGCCTATTCTAACTTAATGCATGAAAATAGAAGTCGTGATAATCTATTTATTAATTTACGGCTGGCTCTTGCACTCAAAAAAATGCGCAAGACTGATCAGGCTCAGACAATTATGAATAAAATCATAAGACGCGCTGAAAAGCAAGGCTTTCTCCTGCCCCGCTATTACGATCAAAATTCAGGCGGTGAGAGGGCATTGATCGGTCGAGGCGCTGCCAATATTATTCTATATTACAATGAACAATCAAGTGAATAAAATTCAGTTTCTTATATTTTTTATAATTTTACTTACAGGCTGCTCAAAAAATCTGTTCACCAGTTCGGAACGCAAAATTCTCGAACTTCAAAATAATAGCCGCATAACAAGCCAGACATTTCAGCAATTCAACCAGGCCAGTCCAAAAGTACAAAAAAGATTGGTGCTGGCGAGTGCCAATTCACGTAAACCCGAACTCCTTCCCAGTCTGATTGATCTGTATTCCGAAGCCACACCTTTAGTCAGACAATCAGTTGCTTTTGCCCTTTCCCAATTTGACAGCCAGGAGGCCCGCAATTTTTTGATCACAGCTCTGAAGACCGAATCCATCCCAGAAGTTAAAGAACAACTATTGCTATCTTTAGGCAAATTAGGACAAGAGGAGGGCTTCTCCTGGATTTTAGAGACCTTTTGGGATAATGGTCAAAAGCTTGTGATCCTGCGTACTATCGGCTATTTTTTTGACCGGGATATCACGACACCTCAAGCAGCAAAAATCTGTATTCAGTCTTTAACATCTGATCAGCACAAAGTAAGTTTTGAAGCAGCAACAACATTAACCCGTTTTGATGATCTTGAAACACTTCAGCAAAATTTGCCAGCATTACAGGAGGCCTATCAAAGCAGTTCTGTTGAAACCCGACAAAAGCTGCTCAATATTCTCAGCAAGCTGAACTTCGATAACAAGAACAAGTTGTTTCTAAAAGCACTTGACGATTCCGTTGATCAAATTCAGATCGAGGCAGCCCGCCATTTATCTCAGATGGAACCGGTTCAACCGGTTATTTTGAAAGCCCTTCAAATGAATTTGAGACCTCTTGTTTTAACAACACTGCTTTCAAATCTTCCGGCAAAAAACGGATTGGTCAAGCAGCTGGAATCTCAACTTATCAAAATTGCCAAAAGCCATTCTTCCCGACATGGGCAGGGTCTGGCTTTCCAATATCTGGTTGGTTTGAAACCGCTGCAAAATGCAACCATTATCCCGAAAAATAATCATTTGATACCATATAAAATAGCGGGCTTCTACAATTCCGGCAAAAAAGCTGTTCTGGATAGCCTGTTTAAATATTCTTTGTATTCAGACCCGGCAATCTCTACGCCGGCCTATAGGCA
>JAIPJV010000142.1 GCA_021734005.1 Fidelibacterota bacterium | reverse complement strand
GTCTTATTGTTTTTGCTTTTTCAATAGCCTCATCATCTGGAATTACCGGTGGATTATTTCAAATGATAAGTCATACGCTAGGGAAAGCATTATTATTTTTGGCAACAGGCTTTATGATCCATAGAACTGGTTCTATGGAAATTGATTCTTTCAAAGGGATTGGCGAGAAGATGCCGATTACCACACTTCTATTTACTATCGGAGTTTTTTCTATGGTAGGCCTTCCACCATTTGTGGGGTTTGCAAGTAAATTTACGATTGTTAAGGCTGCCCTGGCTACTGGACAAATGTTGTACATAATATTAATTGGGCTTGTTTTGCTGGGGACTGTAATTGAAGGCACCTATTTTTTCCGTGTGATTCAAGTAGTATATTTCAAAGATGGCAACCCTGATATTAAAAAAGCAGAAGCACCGGCTGCAGGATTAATACCAATGATAATTTTTGCTTCAATTATAATATTTATCGGAATATATCCAGATTTTATAAACGAAATTTTACGTCCGGCTAGTTCAGAGCTTATAGATCAAATAGATTATATAAGGAGCGTACTAGGATGAGTTTGGCACTAATACTTATAGTTGCTTTTAGTGGTGCAATAATTACCTACCTGGCAGGCAAAGTTTCAAGCAAGCTTCGCAAAACTATAGCAGTTGTTTTTTCTCTAGCCCTGATTCCCATGATAGCTTTATTATTCGGTAAAAATATTGAAACCCCTCTTTTTGAATTTTTAGGACTTCGACTTATTCTAAGAATCAACAATCTGGCCTGGATTTTTGCGATTGCAATTTCCATTCTTAGTTCACTTTCTGTTATTTTCTCTTTGATATATATGAAGGGAAAAGAAAAAGTAGATTTCTATTATTTTATGATGCTTTTTATTAATGCCGCAATGATCGGTATAGTATTCTCAGGAGATTTAGTAAGCTTCTTTATTTTTTGGGAAATGATGAGCTGGGCCACTTTCCTACTAATTAGTTATAAACGTGGTCCTGCTCTAGCTGCCGGTATAAAATATATCATAATGTCCATTTTCGGATCCATGGCTATGCTTATTGGAATTCTATTCATATTAAATACTCAGGGGACCCTAATTATATCACAGTTAGCAGGTAATATTAATTTATCATTGTATAATACTATTTTTATAATGATACTTTTCTCCGTAGCCTTTGGTGTAAAAAACGCTATATTACCTTTCCATGCCTGGCTACCCCCTGCTCATTCTGAGGCACCTTCTCCTTTCAGTGCCATTCTATCCGGGATACTGATAAAAATGGGGACTTATGGATTTATTCTGCTGCTTTATGTTATAGTTGGAGTGCAAAAATTATTATCCCTGCCAGGCTTTACAATAGTTATAAATATTCTTGCTACTGTAACAATTATCTTTCCCACTTTTGTAGCTCTAATCCAGGAGGATGCTAAAAAATTATTAGCCTGGTCAACTGTAGCTCAGGCAGGCTATATTATCCTTGGAATTGCCTTTGGTACAAGTTTGAGTGTAACAGGTGGAATATTTCATTTCATTAATCATGCTACATTTAAAGCCCTTTTATTTCTAGCTATAGGAGCAGTAGAATACCGAACAAATGGAGTCCGGGATTTAAATTCTTTAGGTGGACTGATCAAACAAATGCCTATTACATTCGTTGCGGCCTTAATTGGCGCATGTGGTTTAATAGGTGTTCCATTGACAAATGGTTTTGTTTCAAAGTGGTTTATCTATAAATCCTTAATACTTAATAAATCACCTTTTCTGGCTTTTTTTGCATTATTTGGAACCTGGGGAACTATTTTGTATAGCTTTAAGTTAATTCACAATATTTTTCTAGGTCAGACTCCTGAAAAATTCAAATCAATTGGCAGAGCCCCCTTTTCTATGCAATTGCCAATGATAATTTTATCCTTAGCTGTAATCATTTTTGGTATTTTTCCTGGTCTCCCATTAAAGGCTATAAATTCTATTGTCGTCTCTTTCGGATTAGAATCTTTGAATATAAATTTATGGGGTTTGGCTTCATCAACTGGTGCATTGAATACAATTAATATTTTTACTGCTATTTCAGCAGGAATTCTTCTGGTATGGCTATTGTCAAAATTGGGTTCAAAGGCTAAATCTGTAAATCAGGATGATACCTATGCTGCTGGTACATCAGTGCCCCAGGATAGATATCATTATACAGTCGAGTTTTATAAGCCCTTATACAGAGTGATAAGGCCTTATTTAAAAGATATTGTCGATATATTCTATACGCTTTTGGCAGATTGGATAAAGAAAATATCTAGTAAGCTGCGAAAAATATACAATGGTTATGTAGGTAATTATGTAATGTATATCATCCTATTCCTGGCAATCTTAATATTTGTACAATTAAAATGGAGTTTGTGGTAATGCATATATCTGAAATCATATTATCTCCTCTTCTAGCTCTTATTGTTGGTGTTTTCTTTTTAGGATTATCGAGAAAAATAATGGCACGGATCCACTGGCGGTATGGACCTCCTATTACCCAGCCGGTCATTGACATAATTAGAATGTTCAGCCAGAAAAGTGTAAGTCATGGCAACCTGTTCAATTTTGGGATAATCTTTTCTATTGCAGGTTCTATTGCAGTTGTTTTGTTTATTCCTTTTGGCCGAATCCATCCTTTGAGTAACTCTGGAGGTTTACTTGTAATTTTATATATAATGCTATTAGCTCCTCTAGGAATAGCATTAAGTAGTGGTGAAGCAGCCAATCCTAACAGCAGTATTGGAATATCCAGAAAATTGCTGCTAACCCTTGGATATGAATTTTCCCTATTGCTAATTCTTTTAGCTTTGATGACTCATTATAGAACCATATCGATTACAGAAATTGTTGCTTTGCAACAAAAGGGAAGCTGGTCATTGTTCAGGTTGCCCTTAGTCTTGCCTGGAATTGCTTATATCTTGATACTTCCGGCAATTTTAGGTGTGCGGCCTTTTGAAATTTCTAAAGCCCCACAAGAAATTTCATCAGGGCCAATGGTAGAATACGGAGGAACATATCTTGCTCTTGCCAAGATTGAGCATGCTTTTGCTATTGTAATTGGTATTTCTCTTTTTGTAAACCTATTTTTAGGCGGAGCAAATAATTTAGCATTTTTTTTCCTTAAAGTTTTGTTAGTATTTATATTAGGAATTTTTATTAATGCAGTATTTCCCCGTTTAAGAACAGAACAAGCAATAAAATATTTATTTGGTATTCCTGCTTTTCTGGCTTTTTTGGGCCTGGTTATAACAGTTTTAATATAAAGAAGAGAGAATTTTAATGGATAGAAATAAACTTATAAAATGGATAAAAACTCCAGCAAAGATGGGAAATAAATACTCCCTTCATGCTGTCTATTTTTGCACTGGTTGTGGTATCATTGAAATTCCACCAACAATTACTACCCGATGGGATGCAGAGCGTTTTGGAGTAACTCCTGCAGCAACACCCAGACAAGCCAATCTATTCTTGATAACAGGATACGTATCTCTCAAGACATTAAAATCTATTATCAGGACCTATGAACAAATGCCGGAACCTAAATATACCGTTGGTTTTGGGTCCTGCCCTATCAACGGTGGTATGTACTGGGATTCCTACAATACAATTAAACATCTCGACAAATACATACCAGTAGATGGCTGGATTGCAGGATGTATGCCCCGTCCGGAAGCTATATTTATAGCCGTTACCCATCTCTGGAAAATGATTGATAATGATATGGCCGATGGATACAAAAAGTATCGGAATAATTATGACCAGTATCGAGCTAATCAGGAGAAAGTTCTGGGTTCATTAGACTGGCCACCATTATTCAAATGAGGAAAATTTAATGAATGATTTAAAGCAAAAGATTGAAATGGCATTTGACAGTATAGATATAAATATTCCGGAAGATAATCGAATGATAATTAACATCTCAAAAGATGGAGTAATTTCCATTTTGAGTTACCTAAAAAATGCCGGATATGAACATTTAGCCTTAATCTCATGTGTGGATCTTATTAATGAGAATGAATTTGAACTAGTCTATATTGTCTCAGCTTACATGAAAAGAGATGATGAATTTCATGATAGAGAAAAACAAAATATCATAATAAAAACAAGAATCTCCCGAAAGAAAACTAGGTTTATGACAGTTATCAATATATTTGAAAACGCCGAGCCCTATGAACGCGAAATTTATGAACTTTTTGGAATAAACTTCCAGGGCCATCCTCGTCTAAAGCCCCTCTTTTTAGAAATAGAATATGAAATGCCTCCATTTAGAAAAAATTTCGATACCAGAAAATTTGTGGATGATATGTTCGGTAATATCCCGGAGATAGAAGGTCATTAACAATAGAATAAAAAATATGAAAAAATAAATAATTGTAAATGAAACATTATTTCAACCGCAATAGTGATTTAGATAACTAAAAAGGAAGGAAATGCGAGAACTAGAACTATATTATGGGCCGCAGCATCTCGGAATGGTTGGAAACTTCAGCATTACCTTAAATGTAGAAGGCGACCGAATTAAAAAAGCTACTGCTAATCCCGGCTATTTGCATCGTGGTTTTGAAAAACTTATGGAATGTCGAACCTGGATGCAAAATTTTCCTTTAGTATGTCGCATAAACGTAGTAGAACCAGATCATATAGAATTAATTTATTCTATGGGTGTAGAAAAATTAGCGGGAATAGAAGTTCCTGAAAAAGGAAAATATATAAGAAGCATTTACCTTGAGCTTGCCAGAGTAGCCTCTCATTTATTTGGTCTATGGGCCTATTCAAATATGCTCGGGTTTGATACAGTTGCCAATTGGGCAATGTATCATAGAGACTTAATTCTGGATTTATTTGAAGAACTGACAGGAGCCAGGGTTTACCATATTTATATTCGGCCTGGTGGAGTAAGACGTGATTTTCCTGATGGTTTCGAAGATAAAATCATTGAAACCCTCCACACAATTGGTGGAAAAATACCGGATTACAATTCTACATTTTTTGATAACAGGCTTTTTAAAAAACGGACAAAAGGTATTGGAAAATTAGATCGAGAAAATGCCAAAAAAATGGGTGCAGTCGGCCATGCAATTAGAGCCACCGGGATGAAATATGACATAAGAAAAATTGAACCTTATGCAGCTTACGATCAGGTAGAATGGGATGTGCCAACCAGAAAAGGCGGAGATGCTTATTCACGATTATTAACCATTCGCGATGAAATGATTGAAAGTGTGCACATGATCTTTAAACTAATTAATAAAATGCCTAAAAAGGGGACGGTTTACACAAAAACGCCAAATCCTTTTAAATGGAAAATACCGGAAGGCGACGCCTATGTAAGGTGTGAATCCTCACGCGGTGAACTAGGACTTTATATTGTTAGTGATGGTGGTAAGAAACCCTATAGAGCTCACTTTCGTACGCCTTCCTACTCCCATGGTCTAACAATTTTAGAAAATATATTGGCGGGGGAAGATATTGCTGATGTTGGAAATATTATGATGAGTTTATATGTTGTTGCCCCTGAAATCGATAGATAAAGAGGTTATTATTAAATGTCAAAAACGAGTTTATTAAATCCCTTTAAAGCCATAAAATTTTTATTTCAAAAACCAAAAACTTTACAATATCCCTTTGAATTAAAAGAACCAGCCTCCAGATATAGGGGGTTTCACACTAATGACTGGGAAAAATGCACTGGTTGCGGTAATTGTGCTGACATTTGCCCTAACGAAGCTATAGAAATGGTTAAAATCTCAGAATTAGTGGCTAAGCCTGATGAGGGGATCAAGGACGAACGCCCCAAACTTGATTATGGTAGATGCTGTTTTTGCGGTCTTTGTGTTGATATTTGTCCTCCCGGATCCCTATCATTAACCAGAGATTATTTTCATATCCATTTTAATAC
>JAIPJV010000141.1 GCA_021734005.1 Fidelibacterota bacterium | reverse complement strand
TTCGGATTGGAGTGAGTTCGTCTGTCAGCTAAGTTGACAAAACGAGATTATTTCAGTATCTTTTATTAATTGTATATAAACCAAGAGACACTTTTGAATTTTGTTTCCATATTAGATCAATTGAAGAAAAAGGGTATTAAGCCCGGTTTGTCAAGAACTATCGCTACTCTGAAAGATCTGGATAATCCGCATGAAGCTTATGAAAATATTCATGTTGCCGGGACAAATGGAAAAGGCACTACAACTGCTCTGATTGCAAATATATTAAAAGAAAGTGATTTTCGAACAGGTCTTTATACTTCACCAGAATTGCTGGAATTTAACGATCGAATTAAAGTTGATGGACAACCGATTGAAACCCAATATATAGAACATTTTTTTGATAAATATGAAAAAATGCTTTTTAAGAACGAAGTCACTCATTTCGAAGCGGTTACCTGTCTGGCTTTTGATTATTTTCGGCATAAAAACATTGATTATGCTGTTCTGGAAACCGGCATGGGAGGTCGCTTTGATGCTACCAATGTTGTTTCGCCCCGGGTTTTTTCTATTACCAGAATCAGTACTGATCACCAGGAGTTTTTAGGGGACTCTATATTGCAAATTGCCGGGGAGAAAGCAGGCATTATCAAAGCAAATAGAATAGGTGCCATTGGTAAACAAATTCCGAAGGTCCTGGAACTTTTAGAGAATGTGGGTAATAAAAAGAAAGCAAAGCTCTTTTATGCTCCTGATAACATTGATATTCAAATAGAAGATTTGCAAGGTAACCGCCAGCTGTTGAATATTCAATATGATAATATTAATTTAAAAAAAGTCAGGTTTAATCTGCCAGGCGATTTTCAGATTGATAATTTACAAACAGCTTTGCAGACCGTGTCTTTGACAGAAGAAGTGGATAGTCCTGAAGACATAAGAAGAGGAATTGAAAACACTGTTTTAAAAGGACGGTTGGAACTGATCAGTAATGATCCACACGTTTATTATGATGTTGGCCATAATCCTCAGGCAATTCAAACTGTTCTCAATAATTTGCAAAAAATCTATCCTGAGCACAAAATCAAGGTTGTAATCGCTCTCAAAAAGGGTAAGGATTATAAAAAGATTGGGAATCTGTTAAAGCAATCTAGCGCTGATATTTATACTTTTCCTATTAATAAGGCAGAATATTATGATAGTGACAAACTTTATAATTACTGGAAAAATGAGCATCCGGGTCTCAGATTAGGCAGAATGCAGAAATTGGGAAATATTAAAAATAATAACTCTGGAAAGGAGGATGTAATATGGCTGATAACCGGCACCCACGGACTAGCCAGTTATGTTTATGAAATTTTCTAATGAATGTATTATTATAAACTATGTTTGTAATAACGTCAAAAGAGAATTATTAGATTGAATTATTTGAAATCATGAAGTTTTGAAAGCTTTGATTAGTAAGACATTAGGTTATAGTGAAGAGAGAAAAATCAGGTTAATTAAAATTATTAAAAATTGTTTGGATATTATAAAAAAATGTTTTAACATTATTGGCAGCTAAATCATTCCTGATTTACCTTTTCTTTTAAAATTTAATACGAAAAATATGGGAATTACAAGAGGAATAAATTATGAGTACTGATTTATCGATTTCAACATTAAAATCGAAAAAGTTGAAAGATCTGACAGAAATTGCTAAGGACATGGGCGTTGAGAATTACAAAGGCAAGAAGAAGAATGAGATTATTCTTAAGATTCTGAAAGCAAAAGCAGAAAAACAGGGCTACATGTTTGGATCTGGAACATTGGAAGTGATGAAGGAAGGCTATGGATTCCTAAGGTCGGAAAAGTTCAGCTATCTGCAGGGCGCTGACGATATTTATGTTTCCCCTTCGCAGATTAAAAAGTTTGAACTGAAAACCGGTCATAAGGTCTATGGTTTTATTCGGGAACCTAAGAAAAAAGAGAAATATTATGCTCTTTTGCGGGTTGAGGCAGTTAATCTGCTGGAACCGGATAAAATTCCGGATATTACTCCCTTTGAACAGTTGACACCGCTTTATCCGGAAAACAGATTGCAAATGGAAACCAACGATAGCAAGAATCTATCAATGAGAATCATGGATCTTCTTTGCCCGATTGGTAAGGGGCAGAGAGGCCTGATTGTGGCCCAGCCCAAAACCGGTAAAACCATTCTCCTGCAACAGATTGCTAATAGTATTACAATCAATCACCCTGAAGTCATTCTGATCGTTCTTCTTATTGATGAGCGTCCTGAAGAAGTTACTGATATGGAACGCTCAGTTGACGCGGAAGTTGTCAGTTCCACATTTGATGAACCACCGGAACGCCAGATTGAAGTTGCGGAAATGGTTCTCGAAAAGGCTAAACGCCTCATCGAGATGGGCTATCATGTTGTTATTTTACTTGATAGTGTCACCCGCCTGGCTCGCGCTCACAATGCTGTTGTCCCTCACAGTGGTAAAATATTAAGTGGTGGAATTGATGCTAATGCCATGCAGATGCCGAAAGGCTTTTTTGGTGCTGCTCGAAATATCGAAGAAGGTGGTAGTTTGACTATTATTGCTACTGCTTTGATCGAAACAGGCAGTCGTATGGATGATGTGATCTTTGAGGAATTCAAGGGAACCGGTAACATGGAAATGGTACTGGATAGACGGCTTAGTGACAAGCGTATTTTTCCTGCTATGCACATCAATAAAACAGGTACCAGAAAAGAGGAACTGCTCCTATCTGCCTCTGAATTGTCACGAATCTGGGTTCTGCGTAAGTTGCTATCTGAAATGAATCCGATTGAAGCCATGGAATTTCTGCGCAATAAGATGAAGAAAACCAAGAACAACCGGGAATTTTTGCGGACAATGAACCAGTAATATTCTTTTTAATAATTGATGAGATGGGCGCTCGTCCAAACGGGTGCCTCTTGAGAGTCGGGGCTCAAGTTTGTATTTCATTATTACAGTTCATTAATCTGCAGATCACAACTTCACAATAACTCAGCAATATAAAAATCTCGATTTTTCGGGAAACGTCAGAACTATATCTTAATACAAGTTAGATTATAAATTTAATTCGGCAGGAAAACTATAGTGATTTGCAAAAGTTTTGTCTGGTGTTATTTTTCATGAGAACTGCTGAAATATTTATGGTTTAAATTGATTTGATAATTACTGTGATCTAGTTTGATCCAAAGATTATTATTAGAATTTATCTACCTTACAAAATTCCGTCTGCACAAAGCACAGGCTGTTGTGCTGGGTTATTTCTTTCTACCGATACCATCGGCAGCTACTAATATTGAACTCTTCTAGAGTTCTTCTCTATCTTTTTTTCCAATTATAAAGCAATTTTAAATAATAGAAATTTATTCGTGAAAACCGCGATTATAAATATATCTTTATCCAATATGGTAGGCAATGCAATTTGAAAAAAAGCTGTGTTTGAATTTTTAATAAATAGTAGCACTGATCTTATTTTACTATTTATCGGACTTTACTTTTGCAAATTGCTATATATTATAACTTGATTAATTCGCAATTTTATTGCCGATAATTGAATTCACAAAATGGACTGATCATTCTTAAAGTCGTAGAAGGTTTTTCTTTTAAGATCGGCAAGAGCCAGTTTGTAGCTGATAAAAGCGTCCAGATGAGAAATGTAGGTATTGTTGAGCCGGTCTCTCTCCAGCGCCAATTCCTGGCTGCTGATATCACCATTGGCAAATCTTTTTTTACTAATGTTATAACTTTTTTCCGCTACTTTTACATTTTTCTCCAGCAATTTCAAATTGTTCAAACTGGTTTTTAGTTCGTCAACCGTGGCAATGATATCTTTTTTAACATTAACTTTTTCATTCTGGAGGGCATATTCAGACTGGCGCAAGCGGGAGCGGGCTGCTTCAACCCGGGCTTCATTAACGCCCCAATCCCAGACTGGAATTGAAAGGGTAAGAGAAACGCCCCGATTTCCGGGTCGATCAGAAAGATTTCGATAAGCACCCTCAAATAGATTTGAATAAACAGGATGGAGAACATCGGTTTCTACACCCTGAAAGTCATAATAGGCAGAGATCCGGCCTGTTATCTGGCCATCTACTTTGCGTCTTTTTATGTCCAATTTTGCCAGCTGTTTATTGATTTTCTGTTCCTGAATCTCAAGACGGTGACGCAAACCCAGGTTGACCGCTTTTTCTTTGTTAACGAAAACTGTTTCGTATTCCAGATTGTAGGTCAGGGCAACTGAATCGGAAAGTGAAATATCAAGAAGTTGCTTAAAATCGTTGGCTACCTGGCGCTCATTGGCGCGATTTGTTTCGAAAGTATTTTGAGACTGACCCAGGTCAACCTCCATTTGGAGAGCCTGGACTTCCGGAATTACCCCGGCTTTATATTTATTAACAGCCAGATCATAGGCTTCCTGTTGATTGGCAAGGGCTTGATGGGAGATTTTCTTGCGTTCTCTTGATTTTACCAGCTGGAAAAATGCGCTGGTGATTCTGTATTCCATATCGAGTTGCGCCCGGTCGAGCTGTTTTTGCTGACGCTGATAATTGAGCCGGGCTTCTTTGAGGGAAGCTTTGAGACTATTATAGGTGAAAAATGCTTCCAGAGGTTGGGTAAAACCAATACTAGTGGATAGTTTTGCATCAGTTCTTCCTCTATGAAAATCCTGAAGTGTATAGACACCGCTTTCAATATAAACATTGCCATCAGTCGGTAGCGGCTGACTGATCCGCAGTTTGCTTTCATAGATTGATTGTTTGAGATGAGTATAGTAGGTTCCCAGACTGTCTTGAAATTGTTGAATTGTCTCCGTATAATTGGGAACAGTAAAGTTCAAATCTACATTAGTGCGGAACATATGAGTGGCTGCTTTGAGCTGAAACTCGGCCTGCTTGAGGTCTTCCCGCAGCGTACGCATTCGATAACTTTGGTCCATGGCCCGATCCAGACTTTTATCCAGATCAAGAACATGCACACGCGCCATCAAAGATATTGGAATTATAATAAATATGCTGATTTTTTTAAATAATTTTTTGAGTTCCATATTTCACCTTATTTCTTGACTTCCAATTTTACGTATTAACCCATTAGCATAAGGTTAATTATTTTTCTGAGGTGTTTATATTGTCCCTTGATCCAGACAAGCCAAGTTCCTGCGATATGATCATCTTCTGTATCCTATTAAAATTAGCAAATGTAAAGGTAATCATTAAATATTTATTTTAAAAGTCTATATTTGGAATAATTTTTCATAAAATAGGTTTTCCTGCAGGATAATTGAATGAGATCCTGCCCCGGTTCTTTTTTGGAAATAATTAATTTTAAATAAAATCAGGGCTCTTTATTCAAAAAGAATATCGAAATGCTTATCAATGAAAAAGGCCTTCCAGGGTGAAAATGCTATTTCCAATCCATTTATTGATGTTTAGTGAAAATCACTCTATATTTAAGAAGAGGTGACTAATATGAGACATAATGC
Source organism: Fidelibacterota bacterium (assembly GCA_021734005.1). Classification (GTDB taxonomy): domain Bacteria; phylum Fidelibacterota; class UBA2242; order UBA2242; family JAFGTP01; genus JAIPHI01. The sequence goes on along the minus strand of JAIPJV010000141.1, from coordinate 458 downwards.
TGATAATAATACAGAAATGATCGATGATCAGGTTCATAGTCGGGATGTTAAAGATGAAAAAGTCATTCAGGCCATGAAAAGTATTGATAGAGCTCATTTTGTAGAACAAAAATATATGGATCTGGCCTATGCTGATCGGCCATTACCAATCGGGCACAACCAGACTATTTCCCAGCCCTATATTGTCGGCTTTATGACGGAAAAGTTGGATATTCACAAAGATCACAAAGTTCTGGAAATTGGCTCAGGATGTGGGTATCAGACGGCCGTTTTATGCAAATTAGCCCAAAAGGTCTTTGCCATTGATATTGTTCCTGAACTGGTAGATAAAGCACGGAAAAATCTGAAAAAAATGGATCTGGATAATTATGAGTTCAAATGTGGTAATGGTAGAAAAGGCTGGCCGGAAAAAAGTCCCTTTGATCGAATTCTCGTTGCAGCTGCTTCTAGTGATTATC
>JAIPJV010000140.1 GCA_021734005.1 Fidelibacterota bacterium | reverse complement strand
AAGTTAAATGCTGGTGGCATGGTTCTCGGTTTTCAAGAGGAAGCCAATTATAATCAGGAATCTATTGCATTGGAAAAAGGCGATCTCTTCGTAATCTATTCTGATGGAGTTACTGAAGCAGGTGATCCTGCGGAAGAATCCTTTGATGAGTGGCGTCTGGAAGAAATCATCAAGAAAAACCGAGATAAATCGTCCCGTGAATTGATCGAGGCCATTATTGAGGCTATTGAGTCCTTTAGTGGTCAAAAGGTCCAGAGGGACGATATGACTTTGCTGGTTGTAAAAAAAGAAAAATAGTTGCAATTTCTCCTATATTTTAATTCCTGTGTATTTTTTTGTGGTAATGGTAATAGAGAGAAGGTCTTACTTTGATTGGTAAAAATATCTCTCAGTATGAGATAACCAAAAAAATTGGTGAAGGCGGGATGGGCGTTGTTTATAAGGCCCGGGATACCAAGCTGGACCGGCCTGTCGCCCTGAAATTCCTTCCCAAGATCATTGCCCATGACAAGGACAAACAGGAACGTTTTATCCAGGAGGCTAAAGCAGCCTCTTCCTTAGACCATCCCAATATTTGTACAATCTATGAAATAAATGAAACAGACGAAGGCCAACCTTATATAGCGATGGGGTACTATGAAGGGGAAACATTATCCCAAAAAATAAAAAAAGGGCCGCTTAGAATAGAGAAAGCTCTTGATATTGCTGTCCAGGTTGCTGAAGGGCTCAACAAATCCCATCAGGAGGGTATCATCCATAGGGACATTAAACCAGGAAATATCCAGGTCACTAATGATGGAGTTGCAAAAATTCTTGACTTCGGTTTGGCAAAAGTATCTGATATTTCCTTAACTACTGATGGTTCTACTCTAGGTACAGTGGCTTATATGTCACCTGAACAGGCTGCTGGTAAAGAAATCGATCATCGTACAGATATTTGGGCTCTTGGAGTTGTACTCTTTGAAATGTTGACTGGTGAACTGCCCTTCCAGGGTGAATATCGCCAGGCTCTTATCTATTCCATATTAAATGACCCACCCGCCCGGCTGCAGAAATATTTGTCTGATATTCCAGTTGAATTTACCAATATCATCAATCGTGCTCTGGAAAAGGACCCCGATTATCGTTATCAACATATTGATGATATGTTGTGCGAACTCAAAAGATTAAAAAGAGATACAGATCAGATTCCAGGGCAGATGGAGACAGAAGTTGAAAGTTCCATTACTGAAACTCAAACAACTTCCGAAAAAAGCACAACTTCATCGGGTAGCAAAACTACTACTATTGTTATCACACCAAAAAAAAGAAATTTGATTCTGGGGCTGACGGCTCTGGGAATAATGATTTTGATCGCTGTGACGTTTTTCTTTAGTAAAGGAGGCTTTTCTGGAAAAGAGAGCGGCTATCAAGCCCCTGATAAATCACTTGCAGTTATGTATTTTGACAACCGGACCGGAAAAGAAGGACTGGAAAAAATTCTTGTCGATATGTTGACCACCAATTTATCCCGTTTTGAGAGTCTGGATGTAGTTAGCAGCCAGCGGCTGTATGATATTTTGCGGGCAATTGGAAAAGAGGACGTTCGTACCATAGATAAGGAGGTCGCCACAGAAGTTGCCAAACAGGCGAATGTGAAAATTATGATGCTGGGAAGTATTATCCAGATTGGTGACCGCATCAGGATCAATGCTCAGCTGAGTGATGTCTCGACAGGACGCAATATTGGCTCAGAGCAGGTGGATGGAAAGCAGATTGAAGATCTATTCACAATGGCCGATGAGTTAACCCAAAAAGTGGTTGATCAAATTGGTGTAGAAGCGGAAAAAGAACAGCAGGTTAATATTGCTAATCTCACCACTCAATCTATTGAAGCGTATAATTATTACATTCAGGGCTTGAAAGCTATGCAGCTTCTCTATCATGAGGAGACTGTAAGTAATATGGAAAAAGCTCTGGCCCTTGATTCTACTTTTGCATCGGCTTATCTCTATCTTGCTCAGGCCTATAATGATCTGCAAAATATCAAGAAAAGAAATCAGGCAATTCAAAAGGCCAAAAAATTCTCTACTGGAGCGACTGAGAAGGAAAGATTGTATATCGACGCTTATTATGCAATCTATATTGAAAGAAACCGGGCCAAACGATTTAGAATATTCGAAAAAATAGCTAGCAAATTTCCCAATGATAAACGTATTCATTATCTGCTGGGAGGAATATATAGTGGAATGGATACACAAAAAGCTCTGAATGAGTATCAAAAAGTTCTGGAGCTGGATCCCAACTATGGACCTGTTTTAAATGCTCTGGCTTATCTCTATATGCAACCTGAAAATCAGGATTTTGAAAAAGCTCTGAAATACGTTCGCCAGTATCAAAAACTGCATCCCGATGATGCTAATCCCCACGATACAATGGCTGATCTGTATTTCTTTATGGGACGTATTGATGACGCTATCGAGAAATATAAAGATGCTGCCCGAATAAATCCTGGTTTCTCAGAATATAGAATTGGTTACATGTACAGCCTCCAAGAGGAATATGATGAGTCTCTTTACTGGATCGATCAATCGATCACAATGGCAGAAACCAGAGGAGATAAGGCCGAACGCTATCAATGGCGGGGCTTTATCTACTACTGGTTAGGACGCTATTCCAAAGCCATCGAAGATATGCAGAGATCTGCGGAAATATTTACTGATCTAAATAATAATTACAAAGTTGCTCTTTCAGATTTTTATCTTTACAGAATTTATAACGAAGCTGGAATGCCAGAAAAAAGTAATATCCATCTCAATAAGATGGAAGAGTATTTTAATCAGACCCAATATGAGCATACCTCAGTCTTCTATATAATGTTCAAAATGCTGACAGAATTCGGAGATTTTGATATTAATTCTGTGATTGATACTTCCAAGGCTGACCCAGCCATTCTCTCTCAAGTTAAAACCGGTAAAAAATGGGCTAAATTCTATTATAATTATATCTATCCTAGAAAATTGATAACATTGGGAGCTTATGATCGGGCTATTAAATTCTGTCAGGATAATATTCAACTGAAAATCAGAACAACTTCCAATCCTGAGTCCTATATTTTTTATAATTTTACCAGGAAAAATGTGCTCGCTCAGGCTTTTATGAAAAATGGTGACACTACACAAACCATTCAGGAATATAAAAAGATTCTACAACCTAATCCTGATCGCAATGATCTCAGGTTGATCCATCCTACTTTTCATTATGGACTTGCCCGAGCTTATCAGAAAAATCAGCAGGATGGCAAGGCAATTGAACATTACCGCAGATTTTTACAGTATTGGGACAAAGCCGATCAGAGTAATGCTGAAGTCGAGGATGCTAGGGAAAATCTCAAGATCCTGGAATCTCAGGCAAATAAATAAATTTCATTAAAATTACTACGGCCGAAACAATTATAAATAATGTTTGAAAAGTCCTGTAATTTTCGGTAAACTATGCATCCTTTTTCTTGATAATGGACATGAGCTAGAAGAAAGATGCGTAGAAATGCACAGTGAAATGGAATCAAAAAATTAGGACGATTCGATGTCAATGATTAATATAGTTATCATGATTCTGATTGGAATTTTTACAGGAATTGTTACTGGCTTAACGGGTTCATCAGGAGTTATGGTAGTCGTTCCGCTCCTCAATATGGGCTTGAATTATTCTATTCATGATTGTATTGGCACCAGTTTAATGGTTGATATAATTGCTCCTTTAGCGATTGCTTATTCCTATCACCGCCATGGTAATATTGACATTCGGTCAGGAATATGGATCGCACTAGGATCGATTGGCGGCGCTCAGTTGGGCGCCACTTTTTCGGCTGGAATACCGGAAAGTGGTCTGGGTGGTATATTTGGCATCTATTTAATTTTATTAGGTTTTTTGATCTGGAAAAAAGGACTCAACAGAAAAGCGATTGTCAATAAATTTCAGAATTTCATCAAATTCAATACTCGCTATCAGCAGGTGATTACATCTTTACTTCTTGGTTTTGGCATTGGAATTGTGACCGGAATCCTGGGAGCAGGTGGCGGTGGTATGATCCTGATCGTGTTAATATTTGTTCTCGATTTTCCTCTGCATGTCGCGATTGGAACTTCCGTGTTGATTATGGCAATTACAGCCACTTCTGGAACTATTGGCTACGCGTTGCATGGAAATATTAAGCCTGTAGCAGGATTAGTTATTGGATTTAGTGCAGTCGGAGGCGGTATTCTCAGTGCCCTATTTGCCAATCGGGTCAAGGAGCAAAAGTTAGCCAAGGCGATTGGAATAATTTTCATGGGACTGGGAATTGTAATGACAATTATCAGAATTATTAAAATCTATCAGTAAAATATAAAGTTTTTGTTTATTTATATTCTCTCCATTCCGCAGCTTTTAATTTTTTGTGAGCATTGCGGGCCAGAGCTTCAATAAAACGCATTGCCAGCTGGCGATTGGTGATCAGCATGACATTATAATCAATCGCTGCCCTTCTGATCAGATAGCCATTGGTCAATTCCTCTTTCTGGTAATTTTTGGGAATGTTGATAACCAGATCAATCTTACCATTTTTTAGATAATCGATTATATTCGGCTGGTTTTCATCGAGAGGCCAGTGCAGGCGCTCGACAGGAAATCCATTGGAATTAAGAAATTTGGCAGTACCTTCAGTGGCATAGAACTTTGTCCCCACTTTCTGAAAATAACGGGCAGCATCCAAAAGTTCGGCTTTGGACTCAATTGGGCCGGTTGAAAACAAAACACTTTCAATGTCAAAATGGTAACCTACAGAATTGAGAGCTTTTAAAAAGGCTTCATCAAAATTTTGTCCAAGACATCCAACTTCCCCGGTAGAAGCCATCTCTACACCAAGATTGGGATCGGCACCTTTTAATCGGGTGAAGGAAAATTGCGGTGCTTTGACACCAACGTAATCGAGTTCAAAAAGAGAGTTTAGATTCTTTTCTACTGGCACTTTCATAATAACTTTTGTAGCCAGATCAATGAAATTTTCTTTCATTACTTTGGAAACAAATGGAAAACTTCGGGAAGTCCTTAAATTGCACTCAATAACTTTGACTTGATTGTTCTTTGCGATAAACTGAATATTGAAAGGACCATTGATGTTTAATTTTGAAGCTATTTTGCGGCCAATGATCCTTATCTTACGAATTGTTTCCAGATAAGTGCGTTGCGGAGGTAGCACCATAGTAGCGTCTCCGGAATGAACACCGGCATTCTCTACATGTTCAGAAATTGCATAGGTAACGATCTCACCGTTTTGGGCGACAGCATCCATTTCAATTTCTTTGGCATTATCCAGGAATTTACTGATCACAGTTGGATAATCCGGTGAAATTGTGACAGCTTTTTCCAGATATTCCTGGAGTTCCTCCTCATTCGAAGCCACTGCCATGGCTGCACCGCTTAGAACATAGGAAGGCCGAATCAAAACTGGATAACCCTGCTCTCGGGCAAATTCCTGGGCTTCATCCATAGAAGTTAATTCTTTCCAGCGAGGTTGATCAATGTTGAGTTTATCAAGCATTGCTGAGAAATTTTTTCTATTCTCAGCCCGGTCAATGTCCAGGGGAGAGGTGCCCAGAACACGGATTCCAGATTTATGGAGATCCATGGCCAGATTATTGGCGATCTGCCCACCTACTGAAATCACAACACCGATAGGATTGAATTTTTGATATACTTCCCGAACAGTTTCCAGATCAATACTGTCAAAAACCAGATAATCAAATTCATCGTAATCTGTACTCACAGTTTCGGGATTGAAATTCAGCATTATAGTTTTGTAGCCTAATTTGCGAAGCATCTTTCCGGCTGTGACACAACTCCAGTCAAATTCTACAGAGCTACCAATTCGATAGGCTCCTGATCCAAGAAGTAGGACAGTGTTGTTGGTGAAATCATCAATATCATCCTTGCTGCTGTGATAAGTTAGATA
>JAIPJV010000006.1 GCA_021734005.1 Fidelibacterota bacterium | reverse complement strand
TTTTTAATATATTCTATGCAAAGAGCTCTATTTTTATCTTGCAATCTGCTAGGTTTCTAATTTGCAAAAAACAGCAATAACTACTTTTAAAACATTAACTATAAACACAATACACTCCTGTAAGTCTACCAATATTTTTTAATTATTTTCCATTGATAACAAGGTTAACAATAAGCTACATAACTGTGACCTTAACAGTGATGTCACTTGACTGTCATACTAGCAAGTAATACCTTCTATTGATTGTTATTATTTGCTGAGGAGGAGTAAAATCGGTTTAGAATTAATACAAACAAAAGTGAAATTATTTAAAGTAGATCATTTTCTCTTATTTGTCTTATTCTTTATAAGTATAGTACAATGCAAAGAGAAACCGATATATTCCTTAAGAAATAATACTCCCATAGATGAATGGAGAGTGTTGGGCCCATTCCCGGCAAATCCAGTAGATACAATCTTGCCGGATGGGAGCAGAAACACGGGATATCAGCAAGATTATCTTGAGAAAATTGGTGGTGAAGAAAATATTGTAATTGCTGATACAACTATAGTCAATTTTCAAAATGAACAGGGACACCAGCTATCGCGGAAAGCAGAATTTATTCAGTCTAAGAAAAATGGTATAATCGATCTAGACAAACGCTTTAATAAAATCGACCATTGTATGTCCTATGCATTCTGCTATATCCAATCAAGAAAAGATCAAAAGGTTAATTTTCTTTTTGGTTCTGATGATGGTGCCAAAATCTGGATAAATGGAAATCTTATTTACCGGAACTATGATGGTAGGTCTCTCGTTCTCCGGCAGGATCATTTTTCTACAAGCTTAAAGAAAGGGCTAAATAGAGTTTTAATCAAGGTAGTTGATCTTGTTGGAGACTGGGGATTTATATTAGAACCTTTTGATTCAGCTGCCTGGTCCGAGTATCAGATAAGTAAGAAATTAGAAGAAGATAAAACAGATTTTCTTAACTGTAAAATTAAAAGAGATGACAATTATTGGAACTATCTATTTACACTTGGTGAATTTTTAGATTTAGAATGGGAAGCGCCCTATCTGGTAAAAAAGGTAGCTGGAGATTTTCTTCTCAAAATAAAATGGTATGATAAAAATCTAAAACAAGTAGAAAAACCCGTAGAGCCCGGACGATATGGCTATTATATCGAGGGGCAGAGTCCCAGAGGTTTTACAATTCGACGGGGAGGTACTATGTACTGTCTTCCTTCGGGTTGGTTAGCCTGGAGTGAACGCCCGAAAGCCTATCTTTCCCCCTTACCATTGAAGACAGTATCCGATTCCATTTGGCATAAATATGAGGATATTATTGCCCAAAGTGCCGGAAGGGTTGTATTGCTTTCAATTTTGCAACAGGAGGAAGGCGCAGTTCTATTGTCCTACCTCGATGAGATAAATGAAGATGAGGAGCCCTCCCGGATAAACACCCCAATTATCCAAGATCATGAATACCATCTCGCTCTAAAAAAGAAGATATTAGATTACCAAAACACATTCCCTGCCCTGGATAAACCAGAAGAAATAGCAAAACCAGCCAAAAGATTATCCCCAGGAAGCTTAGAAAAAGCAGATGTAAAGAAGGGGATTATTGCAAAATTAGATACAGCCTGCCAATCCTGGTATAGCGAAAGTGGCGAGCCTTTTGAAATAGTTGCTGCCAGACATGGAGTTATTTTTTATGATCAAGCCTTTGGTAAAAACGTCAACAGGCAAACAAAGATGCCGATGGCTTCTCTCACAAAATTCATAACAGGAGTAATGTTTGCCCAATTTGTGGATCAGGGCCTAATTAATATTGATGATCCTGTGGGTAAATTTCTGCCTGACTTTCCCCGACAAGGTAAAAACGCCGTTACTCTTCGGCACTGCTTTACTCATACCGCTGGCTTATATGGGCATGAAGAATATGGCGGATTGCATAATCCCTGGCTGGAAAATGTGATCGCAAATGGCTATGAGCTGGGACTTTTTCAACCGGGCAAGAAGCATAATTACACAGGTATGGGATATGACCTTGCAGGACGGGTTATGGAAATGGTTAGTGATAAAAGCATTTTCCGGCTTTTCCAGGAGAATTTCTTCCTTCCTCTGGGTTTGGATAACACCATTTTGGAAGAAGACCTGGGATTCAGTTGTAATAGTACAGCCCGTGACATGGCAACTGTAGGACAATTAATGTTAAATAAAGGCAAATATGGGAATAAAATATTCTTTTCAGAATCTACCTTTAGAAAATTATTACCCAAAAATTTAAATCAATATTATCCGGGAATCGATGAGCAATGGGGCATTGGAATTACCTGGATGCGCGATACCCATCCAGAAACCGGGACTGGAAGGATACCTGCTGATAGCACAATTTTTAGCAAAAGGACTTTTGGTCATGGTTCTGCCACCTCTGCAGTCTTACGAATTGATCCGCAAAATGACCTGGTGCTTGCTATCAATCGAAGATATGCAGGCGAAAACTATCAAAAACATTTAAAAAATGTAGAAATGATTATTGCTAATCATCTTAAATGAGGAAAAACTAATTATTTTTAGTCTTAATCATAGCATAATTCTTACAAATCAATACCCAGGTGTATTTTCTTTTAATTTAATTCGGAAAACATATTACTATATTTTAGTACATGCGTTTAACCTAAAAATTAGGGAGGAATATGGAAAGAGAGAAAAGCAAGTGTTAAGGAATTATAGTTAATTTTTATTTTCACAATAATGGAGGAGAAAAAATGAAGAAAACATTTTTAGTAGTTATTTCAATAATGTTAATTTTCATTTTAGCCTATCCACAGGAGACAGGAAATGTGGCAGGATATGTTACAGATAGTGATGAAGAGCCTTTAACTGGTGTTAATATAACTCTGGAAGGGACCAGTTATGGATCTCCTACTGACGAAGAAGGTTATTTTATGATTACGGATATACCGGTAGGTGATTACACATTGAAGGCCACATTTATTGGATATAAACAAGTTTTAAGAGAAATTTCAATTAGAGCTGATGAAACTATCCAGACCAATATTACTATGGAACAGACTGAAATTAGAGGAGAAGAAGTTGTTGCCTATGGATATCGGGTCAAAGAAAGAGGAGAAGTTACCGGCTCTGTTACAAATATCGGTGGTGATGAATTAGAAGCCACTACCCAGATGGATTTGACCAAATCACTGCAGGGTAAAATGCCCGGTGTGGTTATCAGTGATAGAGGTGGTGAACCGGGGAGTGGGCAATCCTCTATATTTATTAGAGGAAAATCTACTCTAGGTAATAACCAGCCCTTAATAGTCATCGATGGAGTACCCAGAGAAAGTTTTTCTCACATCTCTCCTAATGATGTTGAGAGCATAAATATTCTGAAAGATGCTTCTGCTGCAATTTATGGTGCCAGAGCAGCAAATGGTGTGATAGTAATAACAACTAAACAGGGTGAAAGAGCAGGAAAAGACCGTATAAGATTCACTTCTAATTATACTCTCTCCTCTTTTACACGGGTTCCAGAAATGATGAGTTCCTATCAACATAGTAAATATATGAACGAAGCCGATGAAAGAGCTGGAAATGCCAAGACATGGACACAGGAAGACCTTGAAAAGTTTAAAAGTGGTTCTTCTCCTTTAACCCATCCTAACACAGATATGTATAAATCTGTTTTTAAGGATTACGCTCCTGAACAACATTATAATTTATCCCTTCTCGGAGGAAACGAAAGACTCAGATATTATTTAAGTGGTGATTTGTTAATGCAAAACGGAATGTATGAAGCCGACGATATGGATTATAACCAATATCAAATTAGAGCAAACATTGATGCCAAGGTCACAGAAAATCTCAATATTGGCACCAATCTTTCCGGTCGAGTCGAAAAAACTCATCGCCCCAGTTATGGTGAGGAAGATCTTTTCGAATTAGTCCAGCGTTCTCAACCCTATCGAGTTGACTGGTATCCGAATGGATTACCAGGGTACGGTGGTGAAAACGGCCAGAATCCGGTTATGATCTCAGGCGATGAAGCTGGCTGGGAAGAGACAACCAATAAAATATTACATTCAAAATTTTCCTTCAGATATGATTTAGGTTGGTTAACAAAGGGACTTGATATAAATGGTTATAGTGCCTTTGATTTTGAAATTCCTAACTGGAAGCATTTTAATAATGTCTGGGAAGTTTACAATTATAACCCATCAACAGAAGAATATGAAGAAAATCCGGGCTATAGTGGAGTGAATAGTCGAACCCTGGCCCAGTCAAACGAAGTTACTACAGAGCAATTGCACCACATTCAATTAAATTATGAAAGAACTTTTGGTAAACACACTTTTGATGGTTTCGCGGCCTATGAACAACAAGAAGGCGACTGGCAGAATCTATATGCCTATAGAAGAGATCTGGTAAGTGAAGAATTGGTACAATTATTCACAGGTGGCACTGACCAGCGTGATAATAGTGGCTCCGCTGATGAATGGGGACGCGTTAATTATTTTGGTTCAGTAGGCTATGATTTCGCTAAAAAATATATGATCGATTTTACATTACGGCACGATGGATCCAGCAATTTTGCCGAAGGGGAAAAGTTCGGTACTTTCCCTGGTGTTAGTGCTGGCTGGAATATTTCGGAAGAATCCTTTATGTATGGATTTAGAGATTGGTTGACCAACTTAAAACTACGTGCCTCCTGGGCAAAAATGGGTAATGATCGTATTCCAAATTTTCAATATTTGAACAAATACGATCTGAGTGGTTATTACATTTTTGGTGAAGACCCTGTTAGAGTCAATACCTTTGTTAATACCAATACAGCGAATCCGAATATTACCTGGGAAGAATCCTATATAACTAATGTTGGATTTGATCTTAATCTATGGGACGGATTATTAACAATGAATCTTGATTATTTTGATGAGAAGAGGCGACAAATATTAATTACACGGAGCGAGTCAGTACCTGATTATACTGCTTTAGAACTGCCGGAAGAAAACCTAGGAAAAGTTGATAACAGAGGTATAGAATTACAACTGGGACATAATAATACAATTGGTGAAATAACTTATAGTGTCGGTGGTAATTTTACTTATAATCATAATGAAATTGTCTATATGGATGAGCCTCAGGATGTGCCGGACTATAGAGAAAAAGAAGGTCATCCAATGGATTCCTGGGTTGTTTATAAAACCGATGGTATATACGAAACTCAGGAAGAAATAGATAACTCCGTCCATCACCAGGGTGCTCAACCAGGAGATATCAAAATTATTGATATGAATGGTGATGGGAAAATAGATGGTGATGATATGTATAGAAAATACACCTCTCCTATTCCCGAAATACAATTTGGATTTAATGTTGGGATAGAATATAAAGGATTACAGGTCAATGCTCTCTTTCAGGGACAGGCAAAAGCGGAAACAATGATTTTATTCACTGATTTAGGTAATCGACCGGAATACCTTTTTACCAACAGATGGACGGAAGACAATAGAAATGCAGACTATCCAGCACCCTATAGACGGGGAACTACCTACAATGCCCAACCCTCTGACTTCTGGTTATACGATGCCTCCTTCCTGAGATTAAAAAATCTGGAAATTGCCTATAATTTGCCTGAAAAGCTGGTTGGTTTTAATGGATTGAGAGTCTATTTAAGAGGAACTAATTTATGGACTTTGAGCGAAATTGATCATTTTGATCCTGAAATCAACAGTACAATGGGTAGATACTATCCTCAACTTAAAAGAATTACATCAGGTTTGAGTATTACTTTCTAGATTCAGAGGTGTAGTATTGAGAATTTTAAATCTATATGATCACATAAAGGAGAAATAAATATGAAGCTGAAAAAAATATTAATGTTTTTAATAAGTCTATACGTCTTGACCTTCTTTGCATGCGAAGAACAGATTCTATATACGCAACCAGAATCTACATTTTCAGAAAAGGACGTATGGAGTGATATAAAGTTAGCGAGAAAATTCGCATTTGATCAGTATAATGCTCTCAACAGCTTTAGTCTTAGTAGAGTAAACTGGGGCGGTGGCATTATGATGATGTCCTCTATTTGTGACGAATCCTATAACAAATGGAGTATAGTGGAAACTATCAATCAAGGAACTATCTCTCCAAGTCAGAAGGAATGGATTTTTAATAACACCTGGCGCTATAGATACAAATTCATCAGAAATATTAATATGTTCCTCGAAAATATTGACGAAGTTGACAATGCAAGTCAGGAAGAAATTGAAAGACTTAAAGGAGAAATGAAATACATTCGGGCTAGATTGTATTTCAAATTAATAAACTTCAATGGTGGTGTGCCTATTATTACAAAGGTGTTTGGACTGGATGAAGAGTTTGAAGAAGAGCGCGATAGTTATGAAGACTGCGTCAATTTCATTGTCGAAGAGCTGGATGAGGCTGCAGATATGCTTGACCTGCAAGCCCCCCAATGGGGAAGAATAACCAAAGGAGCCTGTCTGGCAATGAAGTCCAGAGTCCTGCTATATGCTGCCGGTAAACTCCACGATCCGGGCACTAGCCGCTTAGCCAGTGGTCCCTTATTTGATTATGATGTGTCGAATAAATGGCAGGAAGCTGCTGATGCTGCCGAGGCTGTAATTATTGATCTCAATCAATATTCACTTGTTCAAACGGAAAACTGGAAAGATTATCAGAATATGTTTATTTCTAATAATAGTGAAGTGATTTTAGCCCGTCCCTTTCATTCTGAATTTGGTACCTCCGAATATCGGCCGGATTTGATGAACTCACCCAATGGATACGGCGGATGGGCATGTAATACACCAACGCAAAACATTGTTGATGATTATGAAATGGACAATGGCAAAATGATAAATGAAGCAGGTTCAGGATATTCAGTAGACAGTATGTATCAAGACAGAGACCCTCGTTTTTACGCCAATATACTTTATAACGGAAGCATGTTCAGAGGTAGAGAAGTGGAAGGTTTTATACCCGGTGGAAAAGATTCAAAAGATGGTCCAGGGGGCTGGAATTTTTCCAGAACTGGCTACTGGATGCGGAAGTTTATGGATGAATCAATTGACTTCACAACCACAATGGGCAACCAACCCTGGATATTGATCAGACTGGCTGAAATATACTTGAATTATGCCGAGGCTCAATATCATCTTGGAAATGAAGGCACTGCCAGAGAGTATGTAAACAAAGTTCGCAGAAGAGTCGGTATGCCTGAAATTAGCACCTCCGGTCAGGAATTATTAGAAGACATCAAGCACGAGAGAGAAATAGAATTGATGTTTGAAGGACATAGATTTTTTGACCTGCGGCGCTGGATGGATGGCGAAGAACTTAATGAAGCTTGTAGAGGAATTGAATGGAAAAAACTTGATGAAGAAAGTGAGCTTGCTTCTGATGGTGAACTCACTCCTAATTTCATTGATGTTGCAGAAAGAAATTTTACTGATAAACTCTACTACTTCCCCCTTGACTATTCCGAAATCAGCAAAACTGGTATGCAACAGAATCCTGGTTATTAAAGGCCTTATAACTTAAATAGTATTATTTTTGTATAGCTCCTCCATTTACACCTCAATAAAGTTAGTCATTTGGCTAACTTTATTGAGGGATGTAGATGGTGGTTAAGAGATCAATTTTAAAGTTAATTTTGATAAAGAATCAGAATAACCGTATTTTATAAAACAGGTTAAATTTCTGGTAAAGGATAACTTATGGACCGTAGGAAATTTATTATGCAACTTGGCGCCGGTCTTTTGGGATTATCAGTATCAGGTTGTTCCAAATTATTTAAAAAGGAATCCCCAAACTTTTTATTTATCCTGGCTGATGATCTGGGCTGGAAAGACCTGGGCTGTTACAATAGTGAATTTTATGAAACTCCTAATCTTAATAGATTGGCTTCCCAGGGCATGAAATTTACCGATGCCTATGCAGCTGCTCCTGTATGTAGTCCGACTCGGGCCAGTATTATGACCGGAAAGTATCCTGCCAGAATTAATACCACAGACTGGTTTGGCGCACCTCAACCTGATAATGTGCAAAACCACTGGACCAGAAATAAACCTCTTCTTCCAGCACCATACAAGGAGTATATGGAACAGGATGAAATCACGCTTGCTGAAGCAATGCAGAAAGCTGACTACGAAACTTTCTTTGCAGGCAAATGGCATCTAGGGGCAGATGACAAATATTGGCCCAAAAAGCAAGGATTTGATATTAATAAAGGCGGATGGAGTCGAGGAATGCCTTCACCTCCGGGTTATTATTTTTCGCCCTATGGCAATCCTCGTCTTAAAGGTGGCCCCAAAGGCGAACACTTACCAAATAGATTAGCAGACGAAACAGTAAAATTTATCAAAAATAATAGTAATGCCAATTTTATGGCCTATCTATCTTTTTATTCCGTCCATATTCCTTTGATGACCCGGGAGGAATTAAAAAAGAAATACGAAAATAAAAAAGAACAAATCAAACCTGAGCGTGAAATCTGGGGCAAAGAAGGTGAGCGAAAGGTTAGACAGGTACAGAACCATCCGGTTTATGCCGGGATGGTGGAAGCAATGGATCACGCTGTTGGCAAAGTTTTAGATACAATTGAAGAACTCGAACTGGATAAAAATACCGTCATCTTTTTTATGTCCGATAATGGCGGTCTATCGACTTCCGAAGGACACCCCACTTCTAATCTACCGCTCCGGGGAGGCAAGGGATGGATTTATGAAGGAGGTATCCGGGAGCCAATGATTGTAAAATGGCCGGGCCAAACACAACCGGGAAGCAAATGCTCCGAACCGGTAATTAGCACTGATTTTTATCCTACAATTCTAGATATTGCAGGCCTTCCGCCCAGACCTGAACAGCATCTGGATGGCAAGAGCTTTACGCCCTTATTAAAAGGTGAAAATATGAAAAGGGGGCCGATTTTTTGGCATTATCCTCATTATGGGAATCAGGGTGGTCTTCCTGCCGCAGCTGCGCGGGAAGGTAAATATAAACTAATTGAATTCTTCGAAGATAATTACAGAGAACTCTATAATTTACATGCTGATATTGGGGAGAAACACAATCTGATTGAGGAACTTCCACAAAAGGCAGAGGAATTAACCCAAAAATTGCATCAATGGCGAAAAGAAGTGGATGCGCAAATGCCCAGTCCAAATCCAGCCAGTCAATAAAGGAGTATAATGTATATCAATAATATCTTAACGTTTTTATGTTGTTTAATTTTTTAGCGTCGTATAAAATTACCAAAAAATTACATTCGAATAATAATAAGTCAACAAATTCAAAGCACTTTGGTTGAACTTGGATTTAAGGGAAAAGGAAAAACATGAAAAAATTCGTTTTAATTACGTTCCTATCATTCGCTTTATTTTTTAATTTCTGCTCCAGTGAAAGTGTCGATAGCACTAATCAAAACCTGGCAGATAGTGTTGTGACAGTTCAAATATTTCCCGATAGAGTTCATCAAACTATAGAAAATTTTGGAGCATCCGATGCCTGGTCATGCCAATTTGTCGGTAAAAATTGGCCACAGGTTAAAAAAGAACGTATCGCTGATTTACTTTTTAGCACTGAAACTGATGAAGAAGGTAATCCTCTGGGCATTGGCCTTTCTCTCTGGCGCTTCAATATTGGAGCAGGGAGCATGGAACAGGGAAGTCAAAGCGATATAGTAAATCCCTGGCGCAGAGCAGAATGTTTTATGAATGCTGATGGCAGTTATAATTGGAGTAAACAAGCCGGCCAGAGATGGTTTTTAAGAGCAGCCAAACGAAGGGGAGTGGAGCAATTTATTGGTTTTGTGAATAGCCCTCCAGTTCATCTCACCAAGAATGGATTAGCCCATGCTTCCGGTGGAAATTCCGCTAATATCGCTGAAGAAAATTTCCCTAATTATGCTGATTTTTTAGCCCGGGTAGTTAAAAATGTCGAAGAAAAGGATAATGTTCATCTCGACTATATCAGCCCTTTTAATGAGCCTCAATGGGATTGGGATGATTCCAACCAGGAAGGTTGTCCCTGGAAAAATAGCCAAATTGCCGCAGTTTGTAGATTGATAGATTCGACTTTTCGAGAAAATAATATTGACTCGAAAATAGAAATTCCGGAAACAGCCAATAATGCCTACTTATATAGCTATGGTGATAAACCTGAGAGGGGTAATCAAATTGAAGAGTTTTTTAAGGAATCTTCAGAAAATTATGTAGGCGACCTGGAAAAAATGCCAGCAAAATTAGGCGGACATAGTTATTTTTCCACCTATCCAGATGAGCAATTAATTCAATCCAGAGAGAGACTGAAAAATAAATTAAATAGTGTAAATCCCGAGCTTAAATACTGGATGACAGAATATTGTAACCTGGCAGATAATGAATTAATCCGGGGATCTGGTCGTGACCTTGGTATGAAACCGGCTTTATATATTAGCAAAGTTATCCACGCTGACCTTACAATCACAAATGCGTCAGCCTGGCAATGGTGGCTGGGAGTAAGTCCCTACGACTATAAAGATGGCCTGGTTTACATCGATAAAGATAAATCAGATGGTGAAATCTACGAGTCAAAAATGCTCTGGGCTCTGGGTCATTTTTCCAGATTCATCAGGCCGGGAATGCAAAGGATTGGTGTGGAATACAATGACAAAGGTAATACTGGTCAAACAATGATTTCGGCATACCAGGATACTCAAACAAATAAATATGTGATAGTGGTAACAAACCAGAGATATTCCGATATTAAGCTCGATGTCGATAATAGCAATCTGCCCCAAAATTCGGAAGCCAAACTCTACAGAACAACTTCAGAAGAAGGTGTGAATCTAACAAATCAGGGTGTTGAAAATTTAGACCAGCAAATAGCGGTCCCAGCCAGAAGTCTATTGACAATTGTTATTGATTAAATAGCCCAAAATTATTTAATGGGCTATTTTTGTGATTGAATATTCTAATCAATAAAATTTTAATGAATAAATATCTACTACAATTATAAATGAGGTCGATATGAAATTTAGTTTAAAAATAGTGCTTATAATTTTCTTTACCCTCTTTGTGCAAAACAGCCCAGCACAGGATATCTATAAACTCTGGGAGGGTGAAGAGAAGCCCTATTACAAAGAGAATGATCTCCAGGAATATAAGAAAGAGGTCTGGGGCGATACCTGTGTTTACAATGTTACTGAACCAACCCTGACGGTTTATAATGCAAAAGGGGAAAATAGCGGGAAGGCCGTAATTATTTGTCCCGGAGGCGGTTATTCATGCGAAGCAATATACCACGAGGGCTATGACATAGCTGACGCACTGGCGCAGGAAGGCATTACTGCTGCAGTACTTAAATATCGCTTACCCACTCCGAAATCTTCTAACAGGCCTCACCTTGTACCACTATCAGATGCGAGAAAGGCGCTGAAATTATTACGAGAAAAAAGGGACGAATACGGTTTTGCTAAAAACAAGGTTGGTATAATAGGTTTTTCTGCAGGAGGACATCTGGCTAACATTACTACCCTTTGGCCAAGTGATGATCCTGATGAACGACCAAATTTTTCAGCACCAATCTATGGTGTCTCAAGACCTACGGAGGAAAATTTGCAATGGCTTGGAGAGAGTCTTTATTATAGGGAATTAACTAAAGCGGAAATGGCCAAAAACAATTTGCTTGATCAGGTCAGTAAAACCACTCCTCCAGTATTTTTGGTGCATGCCCAGGATGATACTGTTTGCAACGTAAAAGAGTCTACCGCCTATGCGCAGGAATTGTTTAAGCATGATGTTCCAGTTGAAATGCATATATTCCAGAAGGGAGGGCATGGTTTTGGATTTGGTCATAGTGCAGATGGTACTGATAAATGGCTAGAATTATTCGTAAATTTTTTAAAATTAGATATATGAATAGGGAAGAAAATTTATTGGTATTCTTCAATTTTAAATAGAAGGCCAATCTTTGAAAACATAATTTCAAACCTATATTTTTTGAGCTTAAGAAAAAGGAGATCCGGGTATGATATTTTTAAATAAGAAATTTTCTAAAATAGCAGGTAAAATAGTAACTGCTATACTAGTAGTATTAATCTTGGGGGGCACCAATATGATTTTTGGAGTTGAGAAGCGAGACTGGGAAAATCCCGAAGTAAATCAAATCAATACAGAACCAGCTCATGCCACTTTTATTCCCTTTAAAACTGAAGAAAAAACCCTAAATAATAATTCCGAGCAGTCCGAATATTATAAATTATTAAATGGAAAATGGAAATTTAATTGGGCAAAAAATCCCGCGCAGAGACCGGAAAATTTTTATAAAACTGATTATGATGTCAGTGACTGGGATGAAATACCCGTTCCTGGAGATTGGCAAATGTATGATTATGGCTATGCAATATATACAAATGTCCGCTATCCCTTTCCTAAGAACCAACCCTATCCTCCTACCGATTTTAATCCGGTCGGCTCGTATAAACATTCTTTTCAGGTGCCAGACTCCTGGGATAATAATGAAATCTTTATCCATTTTGGCGGAGTGAATTCTGCATTTTATCTGTGGATTAATGGAGAAAAGGTTGGATATCATGAAGATAGCAAAACTCCTGCCGAATTCAATCTTACTAAATATTTAGAAAAAGGCGAAAATGAGTTGGCAGTGGAAGTATATCGCTGGTGTGATGGCAGCTATCTTGAGGATCAGGATATGTGGCGCTTAAGTGGCATTGAACGGGATGTCTACCTGTTAGCAACTCCAAAAGTCCGGATTCAGGATTTTTTTGTCCATGCGGGCTTGGATAAAAATTATGAGGATGGCACATTTAAACTGGAAGTGAAATCCAGCTCCACTGATTCCAAAGAGCTGTCAACCAATACTTTGACTACTAAATTACTGGATAAGGGAGAGACAATTTATGAAAATAGCAAATCCCTATCCGGGGAATTAATTTTCTCTACCGAGATTGATAATGTTAAAAAATGGTCTGCTGAAATTCCCAATCTATATTCACTAATTCTTATACTGAAAGATGAACGAGGAGAAAATCTTCAGGTAATCCATAGGAAAATTGGTTTCAGAAGTGTAGAACTCAAAGATGGGCAGATGCTGGTAAATGGGAAACCAGTCCTGATGAAAGGCGTCAATCGCCACGAACATGATCCGGTAGAAGGGCATGTAGTAAGCAAAGAATCGATGATTCGCGATATAAAACTTATGAAGCAGCACAATTTCAATGCAGTTCGGACCAGCCATTATCCCGATGATCCGCTGTGGTATGAGTTATGTGATGAATATGGCTTATATGTAATTGATGAGGCAAATATTGAATCCCATGGCTATGGTTATGATCCCGATGAGACCCTGGGTAATAAGCCGGAATGGAAAAAATCTCATATGCAACATGTTTCAGCCATGGTAGAACGGGATAAAAATCATCCTTCTATAATTAGTTGGTCTTTAGGTAATGAGGCTGGTGATGGAGTCTGTTTTGAGGCTGCTGCCGAATGGGTTCATAAGCGAGATGAATCCAGGTTACTACACTACGAAAGAGCTCAAAAACGTGATTATGTAGATATGTTTAGTCCCATGTATGCTACTGTGAAGGATATTATTGATTATGCTGAAACCAATCCTGATAGACCATTAATTCTGTGTGAATATTCCCACGCTATGGGTAATAGTAATGGAAGTCTCTTTAAATATTGGGATGCTTTTCGGGATTATCGTGTACTGCAAGGAGGCTTTATCTGGGATTGGGTTGACCAGGGCTTACAAAAAATTGCGCCAGGCGGAGAAAAATATTTTGCCTATGGAGGTGCTTTCGGCCCACCAGGTGTACCCAGCGATGGTAATTTTTGTATGAATGGGCTTGTAAGTGCTGATCGGACACCCCATCCTGCTATTGCAGAGGCTAAAAAACTGCAACAACCGGTGAAAATGGAAGCCGTTAATCTAGAGCAAGGAAAGATGAAGATAACTAATAGATACTACTTCCGAAGTATGGACCATCTCACTGGTAAATGGCAATTGATGGCCAAGGGTGAGATTATCAAAAATGGCAATCTGGATGTAAAAGGTATTGCCCCAGAAGAAAGTAGAGTCTTCAACATAGATTATACTATTAGAAATCCCGAATCCAATACCGAATACTTTTTAAATATCGAACTTATGTTAGAAAATGCAACTAAATGGGCTGACCAGGGACATGAAATTGCCTGGGAACAGTTCAAATTACCAATCGAAAGTCCAACCAAAGAAATCAATCTGGATAATTTCGCTGCAATTAGAGTCAAAGAAGCAGGGGACATGATCACAGTAGGCAATGATGATTTTCAGGTCCAGTTTGATGCCATGGGAGGATCTTTAATTTCCTATGACTATAAAAATACAGAACTTATTAAGTCAGGACTGCGCCCCTATTTTTGGCGCGTACCTATTGACAATGATGAAAGAGGATGGCGGATCTATGATAATCCTGCCCATAATTGTCGAACAGTGCATAAATATTGGTTAGTCCAGGATAGTAAAATTGAAAAATTAAATGAGCGGGAAATTATTGTTAATTTTGACGGTAAAATTCCACGAATTGCTGCAGATTATAATATTAAATATAGAGTGAAAGCCTCAGGAGAAGTGGTTACCAATATTAATTATAATACAGAGATGGAAAATCCTCCTGTTATGCCTCGTTTTGGCACTCAGATGATTCTACCTGGTGAATTCCATAATCTTAAATGGTATGGCCGCGGGCCAATGGAGTCTTATTGGGATAGAAAAAAAGGTGCGAGAATTGGACTATTTTCCGGTAAAACCGAGAACCAATTTTTCAATTATTCCCGTCCTCAGGAAAGTGGTAATAAAACTGATGTGCGCTGGTTTACTCTAACAAATAAAGATAATATCGGTTTAAAAGTTAAGGGAAAACCCTTGATTAATTTTACTGCTAAAAACTATAGTAATGAAGATTTGGAAGGTGCTCCCTATTTACATTTGGTCCCCAAACAAAAAGAGATATACTTAAATATCGATTACAAACAAATAGGTGTAGGTGGGGATAATAGCTGGAGTAATCAAGCAGCACCACATCCTGAGTTTAGATTAAAGGATAAATCATACTCATATTCTTTTATTATAAAAGGTGTCTCATTAAATAAGTAAAATATGTACAAGATATATTAGGATTGGCCTTGATGTAATAGGTTAATCCTTCCTTTCTAACTTTTCATAGTGTTGTGTATGATTTATTTGTTGGTATGATGTTGTAAATGGCTTATGGAAGGATTGGTGAAAAGATATAAATCTAAAGATAATCTAAAACTGGAAATGGAGAAGTGATACATTGTATTTAATTGAGGTTTTTACAATGATAAAATTTATAGCAATTATTTTGATAAAGTTATCAACACATTTAACAAAACTAATAATAATTAATTTTATCACCACTAAAAATATAAAAAAAGGGGAGAAGGCTATGTAATATTTTAGTCTATATTTATAAGAAACTTACAAGTGTTAAATGAAGTCGATTTTTTACAATACGTTAATAAATTTAGGAGGAACCTATGAAATTTAAAAACTTAGGAATTAAATCTATTATTTTGTTTCTAGCATTCCTGTTAATCTATAGCTGTAATACAGGGCAGGTTAGCAAAGCAGAAGGGCGTGTGACCAAATCCTTTGATTTTAGCTGGCGTTTTCAAATGGGAGAATTGGATGAGGCTAAAAATCCTGATTATAATGATAAAGGTTGGGAAATGATTAACCTTCCCCACGATTGGAGCATTGAGAGGCCCTTTAGTGCCAGATGGGCCAGTGGCACAGGCTATTTACCAGGTGGCGTGGGTTGGTATCGCAAGGAGTTCACAATACCGGAAAAATATAGCAACAAAAAAATATTTGTTCAATTCGATGGCATCTATAAACGCAGTAAGGTATGGATAAATGGCGAACTACTGGGTTTTCGTCCCTATGGCTATATCAGTTTCCAATATGAATTAACCCCGCATCTAAATTTTGGCGGCGAAAAAAATGTAATGGCTATCCGAGTTGATCATCGTGATTTTGCTGATTCAAGATGGTATGCAGGTTCAGGAATATATCGCCATGTCTGGTTGAAAATTATGGATAAACTCCATATCGCCCATTGGGGAAATTATGTGACTACTCCCCGGGTTTCAGAAAATTCAGCAGAGGTGCAAATAGAAACAAAAGTTAAAAACGAAAGCACTTCCTCCAAAAGTTGTACAGTGGTAAACACTATTTTGGATGCAGAGGGTAAAGCTCAGAAAACAATAGAAAGAGAGCATAAAATTCCAGGTAATGATGAATACAATTTTGTGCAAAAAACAAGTATTGACAATCCCAATCTCTGGTCCCATGACAATCCCTATCTCTATAAAGTTGTCACTGAAGTCAAAAGCAACAATCAAATTGTAGATAATAAAAAGACCAATTTAGGACTGAGATATTTCCGCTTCTCTGCAGATAGTGGCTTTTTTCTGAATGGCGAAAATATGCTCTTAAAAGGCACCTGCCTACATCATGACCTGGGCCCCTTTGGCGCGGCATTAAATGACAGGGCTCTGGAAAAACGGATCAAAATGTTGAAAGAAATGGGTTGTAATGCGATCCGAACCAGTCATAATCCTCCTTCCCCTCAATTACTGGAATACTGTGATAAATATGGTATGTTGGTAATGGATGAAGCCTTTGATGAATGGGCTCGTGGTAAGAAAAAATGGATACAAGGCTGGAATGTAGGGCAGGAAAAAGGTATGGCTGGCAAGGGCAAATACTTCTCACTTGACGGCTATAATAAATACTTTGAAGAATGGAGCGAAACTGACATCAAGGCTATGGTCAAGAGAGATAAAAATCATCCCAGTATAATTATGTGGAGTATTGGCAATGAAATTGATTATCCCGGTGATCCCTATTCCTATGATGAAGGCCGTCCTTCTCCGGAAGAACTTGTACCAATTGCCAAAAAACTGGTGGCAGCTGTCAAAGAAGTGGATACAACCAGACCAGTCACAGCAGCGCTCGCCAATCTACCGGTATCAAACAAAACCGGCCTGGCCCAACAATTAGATATTGTAGGGTACAATTATCAAGAGGACCAATATGAAAAGGACCATAAGGCATTTCCTAATAGATTAATGCTAGGAAGTGAGAATGGCGACTCCGACGAAGCCTGGCTGGCAGTTAAGGATAATCCCTATATTTCCAGTCAATTTCTCTGGACCGGAGTGGATTACCTGGGTGAAGCAGGTAGATTTCCCAATCGTAGTAGTGGCTCCGGTATGATTGATTTAGCCACCTTTAAAAAGCCACTCTACTATTATCGCAAAAGTTTATGGTCAGAAGACCCCACGGTATTTATTGCTACTAAAAAATCTGAAGAAAGAGGCTGGCCTCAATCTCATTGGAATTATAGTGATGCAGAAGGTCAGGAAATAGAAGTAACATGCTATACAAATTGTGACGAAGTGGAATTATTCTTAAATGATAAGTCTTTAGGAATAAAAGAAAGAACTAAAGACTCAGGCCCCTCTTTATCCTGGCAGGTTCCCTATCAAAAAGGTGCACTTAGGGTAGTTGGTAAAGAAGATGGAGAAAGCGTCACTACTCACAAATTGCAAACAGCTGGAGAACCGGCCAAATTGAAAATGTATACAGACAGAGAAGCGATCACTGCTGATGGTCAGGACATTGTTTATGTCAAGGTAAAAGTGCTCGATGAAAATGGAGTAAAAGTACCCCACGCTGACAATCGCATCGTTTTTAATCTCACTGGTTCCGGTAAAATTCGAGCAGTCGGCAATAGCGACCATTCCTGCCTGCAAAGCTACCAGGTCAATTATCGTAATGCTTACAAAGGCCGCTGTGCAGCCATTGTTCAATCGATTTTCGAACCCGGAGAGATTAACATAGCAGCTAATTCTGAGGGATTGGAAGCAGATAGTCTGGTTATTACTTCCACTAAATAAGAAATCTTATTCAGTAATTATTGATTAAAAATACAGATTTAACTTATGGCAACCTCAGTTCAATGATAGATAATCTATCTGGAAAAGGTTGTTTATAAAGTAAATACCCAGAAGTATGTAGATAGAAAAATACTTAAAAATTTCTAGCAAAATTATGAATATTGAATCTCTCCATAAAAAATATCAACTAACATTTGGATATTACCGAATTTTAGGATAAAAATTTAATAAATAAACCGCTTTTCTACCTCCTACTTCCTGGGCTAAAAGTTCTAACGGTGTATTCTTATTTTTGGAATAGTTATAGCGACTATAATTCCAAAAGTATTGATAGGTTCTAGCTCTCATGTAAAATACTTCTAAACTCCGGAATGATTCAAGATTAAAAAAAACTGCTTTTCCCAATGATGAACAGTTTCCACATCAGAATTATGATTGGGTTTATTAGGTGGTAGAGCAATATGAGGAGCGTCTATATCTCTAGTTTGTTTTACAAAGCCGTGATTATGATGTTCTAAATTACCGGAAAATTCAGGACTATTGTCCGTTTAGATCGAAATTTCTTTGGGCGATATTCCATAATTTTTTAAATGTTGAAGTAGTTTCTTAATGAAAATACTGGAATAGGTTACTCCATAATCATTAGAAAATCCTAAAAATAAGGCACCGGTTTTAATATCTCGAGCAGTATACTGATATTTAGGTAAATTATATCGCTTCATTTGCGGCCAATAGTTAGGGATATCATTTAAATGTTTAACATCGACTCCAATCCTTTCAAAGGTTTTATATTGCATCTTTATTGCTCTTAGATCACGCTTCTTTTCATATTTCTTCTTTCTTTTATTTACTAAATCATGATGGTCTCGTAAAAAGTATAATCCACGTCATTCAGAGCGGAGCCGAAGACTATCAAAACTTTTAATTATCAATAAATTAAAGAATAATGTTAGCCACTTATTTTGACGATAAATCCACTTTTTATGAGACCATCAAATCATGTTCTCTTAAAACTCTGTAAATAGCCTCATCAGAGCGATCTATACCACAATAATCTCGTAGTCTTTGAGGACCAAAATTTGTCCTTTTACGAGCCTCTACTATCTTTTACTCTTCTTTGGGCATTTTATTATGAACATTTTAGGGGTTTTAGACTATCCTTTAAACCTTCATTACCTTACTTTTTATACCTACTCAACCACTTCTTTACAGTATTCCTGGAAAACTCAAAGTCTCTGAGTGTCGGCCGTATCCCATGCTCTTTAGCAAATAATACCATCTTCCCAATTCCTTAATAGATTAACAATTGTCATCGGAAGTTTAAACTGATACGATTTCGGAAGTTTATTTCAACCCCCTTTTTCCAGAATTTTTTCAATAATAAAATCCCCCCAAGATATGAGATACCTATCTCTATGATAGAATTGCAAATATCATTACTTGAATGAAAATTGATAAATCACTAAATTGTCGGAATATAGAGAGAGGTGCTATGCGAGGGGATATATTAAAAATAAAACAATTTTTAGAAAACCAAAACTCAGTTACCCTAACAAGGGAACAGGAGAATAGGATCAAAAAAGCCCGGCAATTAATCAAAAAGGCTATTGATGAAGATCGCACAATTTATGGAATCAATACTGGATTTGGAAAATTAAGTCAGGTTAAAGTTTCTAGAGACAAACTGGAAAAACTCCAGCTCAATTTGCTACGCAGTCATGCTTGTGGTGTTGGGAATCCAGTTAAGAAAGATATTGTCAGAATAATGATGTATTTGAAAATTGACAATCTTTCGGAAGGGAATTCGGGTTGTTCACTGGCGGTTGTTGAGAAACTTATCGAGTTATTAAATAAAGATATAATCCCTGTTGTGCCTCAAAAAGGTTCTGTTGGTGCTAGTGGTGATCTTGCTCCACTGGCACATATGAGCCTGCCATTAATAGGTGAGGGAGACGTTTATTACCAAAAAGAAAAAATGAAGGCTGCCGATCTGGTTGGTCAAGGAATATATGATCCGGTAAAACTAGGTCCTAAAGATGGGTTATCTTTGATTAATGGGACTCAATATTCGACTGCTATGTTGATTTATGCTATGATGGAAACCGATAAAATAATGATACTTTCCCAACTGGCTGCTGCTATGAGTATTGAAGCCGATATGGCCACAGATGTACCCTTCTATAATTCGATTCATCAGGCACGAGGGCAAAAAGGGCAAATTAAAATCGCCCATCAAATTTTAAATTTATTAGAAGATAGTGAAATTATTGCTTCCCACAAAGATTGTGACAAAGTGCAGGATCCTTATTCCTACCGCTGTATTCCACAGGTTTATGGAACGGTTCAGGATACAATTGATTTTGTCAGCCAAATCGTGGAAAGGGAAATGAAAGCAGTAACTGACAATCCGCTGGTATTTCCAGAGCAGGACGCTGTTTTTTCCGGTGGCAATTTTCACGCTGAACCAATAGCAATGAGTTCTGATTATCTAGCAATTGCTCTGACAGACCTGGGCAATATGATAGAAAGGAGAATTGCAAATTTAATGGACTCAAATATGAGTCATTTACCACCCTTCTTGATAGAAGCCAGCGGAGTTAATTCCGGTTTCATGATTGCCCATGTCACGGCGGCTGCCCTGACTGCGGAAAATCGAACGATGGCCAATCCTGCTTCAGTCGAAACAATTACAACATCTGCTAATCAGGAAGACCATGTTAGTATGGCTCCTAATGCAGGTATGAAACTTTTAAATATCATTGATAATATTGAGCATATCATATCTATTGAACTGCTTGTAGCTGCTCAGGGAATTGATCTTCGTGGGAATCTTGGACGGGGCCGGGGAACTGAAGCGGGTTATCAAAAAGTTCGGGAAGCAGTCCCAAAACTTGAAGATGATCGGATAATGTATCGGGATTTTGAGAAAATTAAACAACTCTTCAATGAAGATAATTTCATAGAAGAAATCAAGAAAATAATACATAAATAAGAATTGGAGAAAAAATGGCCAACAATAAAATAACGAGCGAAGGCCTCACTTATGATGATATTTTAATAAGGCCTGCTGAATCAAAAGTATTACCTAAACAAACGGATATTAGAGCAAATTTGACCGGAAATATTCAGCTCAATATCCCAATCCTTAGTGCTGCCATGGATACAGTGACTGAAGGGAAATTGGCAATAGCGATTGCGCGCGAAGGTGGTATTGGAATTCTTCATAAAAATATGAGCATTACTGATCAGGCTTCTGAGGTCGATACTGTCAAAAGGTCAGAAAGTGGAATGATCAAAAATCCGGTTACTCTACCATCCCATAAAACAATTGGGGACGCTTTAGAAGTTATGGCTAAGTACAGAATTTCAGGTATCCCTGTTGTTGATGAAGGTCAGCTAGTCGGTATTTTGACAAATCGTGATATTCGTTTTGAGACCAATCGTGATCTTAAGATTAGCGAAAGAATGACCAGTGAAAATTTGATTACGGCGCCGGTGGGAACTACTCTCGATGAAGCAGAGGAGCTTTTACAAAAGCATAAGATTGAAAAACTGCTGGTGGTTAATGATGAAGGAAAACTCAAAGGATTGATCACAGTAAAGGACATTCTCAAAAAACGACAGTATCCCCGAGCAGCAAAAGATGATATGGGAAGATTGAGAGTTGGTGCGGCTATTGGAGTTTCCGGTGATTTTATAGAACGGGCTGATGAACTTGTCAAAAATGAAGTTGATGTTATTGTCATTGACACTGCTCATGGTCATTCCCAGGGAGTTATTGAGGCAGTTAAAAAGGTCAAAAATAAATTTCCGGAGTTGGAAGTGATTGCCGGAAATGTTGCTACTGGCCAGGCCACCAGTGATTTGATCAGAGCAGGAGCCGATGCAGTCAAAGTTGGTGTTGGACCGGGCGCGATTTGTACGACCAGAGTTGTTGCTGGTGTCGGTGTTCCTCAATTGTCTGCCATATTGGAATGTAGCAAGGAAACTCAGCAAACCGGTGTGAAATTGATAGCTGATGGTGGAATTCGTTATTCCGGAGATATAGCAAAGGCTCTGGCAGCAGGCGCTGATACTGTCATGCTGGGTTCTCTATTGGCTGGAGTAGAAGAAAGTCCCGGGGAAAAGGTGCTTTACGAAGGCAGAGTGTTCAAAGCTTACCGGGGAATGGGCTCCGTCGCTGCCATGAAAGAAGGCAGCAAGGATAGATATTTTCAAGATGATCAAGAAGCCCAGAAACTCGTTCCGGAAGGCATTGAAGGAATGGTGCCATTTAAAGGTAAACTTTCCGATACGATCCATCAATTAATTGGTGGTGTTCGTTCCTCAATGGGCTATTGCGGTGCTGCCGATCTGGAAAAATTCAAAAAGCGGGCTGAATTTATCAAAGTTTCAGCTGCTTCCATCAAAGAAAGCCATCCCCATGATATTCGCATTAGCAAAGAAGCACCTAATTACAGCATAAATACAACAAAAAATAAATAATAATTTATTATTGAGCGCAAAAAAAAAGCCCGCTTAAACAAGCGGGCTTTTTTAGTATTAAGTTTATTTGTAATCTATATTACATTCCGGGCATTCCGCCGCCGGGCATACCACCACCTGGCATTCCGCCACCAGCTGGCATACCACCGCCGCCGGAATCATCATCATCTTCAATTTCTGTTACCAGAGTTTCAGTAGTTAGTAGCAGTCCAGCAACACTGGCAGCATTTTCAATCGCAATTCGAGTTACTTTTGTAGGATCGATAATACCTTTTTCCATCAGATTACAATATTCTTCATTGTAAGCATCAAAGCCATAATCATCTTTAGCTTCTTTGATTTTGTTTACAACAATAGATGCTTCATGTCCGGCATTAGCGACGATTTGTCTTAATGGTTCTTCGATAGCGCGTCTAATAATATCTACGCCAACTTGTTTGTCACCATCAACATCGATTTCGTCCAGTTTATGGAGTGTGCGGATCAAAGCAACACCACCACCAGGGACAATACCTTCATCACTAGCTGCGCGAGTAGCATGCAGAGCATCTTCTACACGGGCTTTTTTCTCTTTCATTTCCGCTTCTGTAATTGCACCAACTTCGAGAACTGCTACGCCGCCGGATAGTTTGGCTAGACGTTCTTGCAGTTTTTCCTGATCATAGTCGGAATCAGTTTGCTCCATCTGGGCTTTGATCTGTTTCATGCGGGCTTTAAGATCTTTGGTGTCCCCTTTACCTTCTACAATTGTAGTGTTTTCTTTGTCAATTGTAACCGATCCAGCTTCACCAAGCATTGCTGTGGTAGCATTTTCTAGTTTGTGGCCACGATCTTCAGAAATTACAGTACCACCTGTCAGAGCGGCAATGTCTTCTAGCATGGCTTTTCTGCGGTCACCAAAACCAGGTGCTTTTACAGCAGCAACTTTCAGAGTGCCTTTTAATTTATTAACTACTAATGTAGCCAAAGCTTCGCCTTCAACATCTTCAGCAATAATCAGAAGTGGTTGTCCTGATTGTGACATTTTTTCAAGAACTGGTAGGAGTTCTTTCATGTTGCTAATTTTGTCATCATAAAGAAGAATCTTAGCGTCTTGCAAAGATGCCTTCATGCTATCCTTATCAGTTACGAAATAAGGTGACAGATAGCCTCTGTCAAACTGCATTCCTTCGACAACTTTCAGACCTGTATCTGTTGTTTTAGCTTCTTCTACGGTAATAACACCATCTTTACCGACTTTTTCCATAGCGTCAGCAATCAGGTTGCCGATAAATTGATCATTGTTAGCGGAAATGGCACCAACCTGAGCAATTTCATCTTTATCAGAAATGTTTTTGCTCAGTTCCTGAAGACCTTCAACTATTTTTCTAGAGGCTATGTTGATACCACGGCGAATTTCCATGGGATCAGCACCAGCTGCAACATTCTTGATTCCTTCACGAATGATTGCTTGAGCCAGTACAGTTGCTGTTGTAGTTCCATCACCAGCAATATCAGAAGTCTTGGAAGCGACTTCTTTTACCATTTCAGAACCAACATTTTCTTTTTTATCTTTCAATTCAATTTCTTTGGCAACAGTAACACCATCTTTAGTAACTGTAGGTGCACCGAAACTTTTTTCAATAACTGCATTACGTCCTTTTGGACCCAATGTTGTTTTAACACTGTCAGCAAGAATGTCGACACCCTTTTTCAGTGCTTCTCTTGCATCTAATCCAAATTCAATTTCTTTTGCCATTATTTAAACTCCTTTTTATTTTGGATTATAAAATTCAAATTCACACAATTGCTAATACGTCAGTTTCGTTCATAATTTTGTACTCAGTTCCCTCGAAGCTAAAGTCACTACCGGAATATTTACCATAGATAACCATATCTCCCTCTTTAACATCCAAAGGAATTCTGTCCCCGTCTTTATTCCTTTTTCCTGGTCCAACTGCAACTATTTCGCCTTTTTGTGGTTTCTCTTTGGCACTATCAGGTACAAAAATACCACCTGATGTTTTTTCATCTGTCTGAACAGGTTTGACTAATACGCGATCACCTAAAGGTTTTACATCCATATTAAACTCCTTTTTTTATTAATTATTCTCCATTTTGAATAGCGTTATAACGTCGTTACAAAAGATATGCCATTCATCTTGATTGCTAAAAAAGTCTGGATTTAGACAATATGGCAATATATTATGACAGAAATATTAGTGCATTTATTTTAGGTAAGGCAATTTTTGATATTAGTTTTGAAATATTGAGGGATATATCAATATTTAGTGGTATCCTATCTTTATTTTTATAAATAAAATATAAATAGTAATTGATAAAAAAATTTGGTTAGGGATATCTTATCAAGCAGACAAAATAGTAGCATCAAATAGTTTCGTGCTATTCTAAAATGAATTTTTTAGGTATCTGTTTTAACCTGAAAAATTCATTAACATTTCTCATAGAGACCTCCAGGTGGCATTTTTCACCTTACAGGCCGCCCCGAAATACTCCGGGATCAAAAGAAATAATCTCTTCGAGATTTTCGGGATTAACCTTAGATTAATTAATGACTCCCAAAAACTGAGTTT
>JAIPJV010000139.1 GCA_021734005.1 Fidelibacterota bacterium | reverse complement strand
TTCATATCACTGATTTCTGGATATGATTGGGTAATAACTTCTTCGAATTGATTTTCAAAAAGCTTCCAATTTGGTTCACCATTCAAAATAAGGCGGTCAAAGTTAAATTTTTCTTTTTGGTTTGTCAAGCTGAATTTTGCATAAGCTTTAGCGGTCGATATCTGAAAATCCGGTAAAATACAAAGTATTTTAAAATTTGGTTTTAGTTTGACCGGATGCAAAATATCGCCAATACCTTCACCAATCTGGGTTCCGCCTTTAATGAAAAAGGGAACATCAGCTCCCAGTTTTTTGCCAATCTGCATTAATTTCTGGTCTGAAAGTCCAATCTCCCAAAAATTATTTAAATATTTGAGAACAGCGGCCGCATTCGAGCTACCGCCTCCCAATCCAGCCCCTACTGGAATATTTTTATCCAGAATAATTTGACAAGGGGCGGGTGAATCGGTGTATTCTTTCATTGTATTATAGGCAGCGACACAGAGGTTGCTCTCATTTTCAGGCAGATTTGGATCGGAGGTAGAAAAGGAAAATTGTTCGGCTTGTTTAAAAGTTATCCGATCGTGAAGATCAATTTCCTGAAAAAGTGTACTGAGAGTATGATAACCCTGTTCAGCTCGCCCTGTAATGCGCAGAGCCAGGTTGACTTTGGCATTGGATCGAACAGTGACCGGCTCAGGCATGCTGAAGAGCCTCTTGAATTCTGTTCAGGCAGCGCTCTTTTCCTAATATTTCCGCGGCTTTGTGAATTTCCGGACCGTGAGTCTGGCCGGTTATTCCAGCCCGAATACTCATCCAGAGCTGTTTGCCTTTGATACCTGTATCTTTTTGTACCTGGCGGGCTGTGTTGACAAAGACATTTCTATCAAATTCCTCAAGGTCTTCTAGTTTTTTAGCAAAATCCTTGAGAACTGTAATAGTGTCTTCATCTTCCAGCATTTCAGCAGCATCTTCCTCCAGATCAAGCTCTTCTTTAAAAAATATGCTGGCTTCTTTATTAATATCGCTGAGTGTGACCAAATTATCCTGAACCAGCTCTAAAATGTGTTTGAGATCGCCTTCACTCCAGTTGATTTCGCTTTTTATGCGTGATTTGGTCTGATCATAGAGTTGATCAATACTCAATTCCCGAATGTAGATTCCATTCATCCAGTTCAATTTTTCCAGATCAAAGACAGAGCCAGATTTGCCAACTCTATCCAGAGAAAATTGATCAATGAGTTCTTCTCTGGAAAATATCTCCTGATCAGTGCCGGGATTCCAGCCCAGCAAGGCCAGAAAATTGATCAGAGCATCTTTTAGATAGCCATTCTCACGATAATCTTCTACAGCAACATCGCCCTGCCGCTTGGAAAGTTTGCTTCTGTCCTGATTTAAAAGCAAAGGCAGATGGGCAAATTTTGGCGGTTCCCAGCCCAGAAATTCGTAGAGCAGAATATGTTTGGGTGTGCTGGGCAGCCATTCTTCACCGCGAATTACATGGCTGATCTTCATTAAATGATCATCAACAATGTTGGCCAAATGGTAGGTGGGAAAGCCATCGGATTTGATCAAAATCTGATCGTCCAATAGGTTGGTATCAAAGCTGACTTTTCCTCTAATAATATCATCGACTATTATTTCACGATCGGCCGGAATTTTTTGGCGGATCACATAGGATTCTCCGGCTTCGATTTTTTGGCGGGCCTCTTCTTTTGACAAACTCCGGCATTTGCCGTCATAGCCAGGCGGTTTGTTCTGCATTTTCTGGATTCTATTGAGTTCGTCAAGTCGCTCTTTACTGCAGAAGCAGGGGTAAGCGTGGCCCTTTTCCAGTAATTCATCGGCGTATTTTGTATAAAGATCTAGACGTTCAGATTGAATATAAGGTCCGTAATCGCCACCCGCCTGAGGGCCTTCATCAGGTTGCAGTTCAGCCCATTCCAGAGCCTCGATCAATTTTTCGATAGCGCCTTCAACTTTGCGATTCTGATCTGTGTCTTCGATTCTCAAAACCAGCTGCCCATTATTCTGTTTGGCAAACAGGTAGGCGTAGAGTGCTGTGCGCAATCCACCGACATGTAAATAACCGGTTGGACTGGGAGCAAATCGGGTTCGTACCACTATTTTTCTCCTTTGTTTACTACTGTTAAAATTGCTTGAGCCTGAATTCCTTCTCCCCGACCAAAAGCAGTCAATCCTTCACCAGAAGTTGCCGTTATTCCTATATCTTTTGGTTTAATGTTCAATAGCTTGGCCACGGATTTTTTGATAGCGTCAATTTTAGGACTAATTTTTGGGCGTTTACATTCCAGGGCAATGGCCAGGTGGGTGATTTTCCAGTGACAGAGATCCTGAAGGGCAATTTTCAAATATTCGCTACTATCGGTTATACCTTCCTCCAGACACATTTTATCAGCAATGCCACCAAGGATATTGCGCCCTGTAATCGAGGAAATACTGTTAGTAATGGCGTGCAAAATCACGTCAGCATCACTGTTGCCTTTGAGGGCTGGATGGCCGGGAAATGGGACACCTCCCAACACCAGTGTTTTATTACTGTCCTCGTCAAAGCGGTGACTGTCCTGACCTAATCCTGTTTTTACTTCCATGACGCTCTTTCTTTTAAATAAGCCCGGGCCATAAGCAGATCTTCCCGGTGGGTGATTTTGAAATTATATTTGCTGCCCTGAACAATATGAACTGGATGAATTTTTTCTACTAGACTGGCTTCATCTGTGCCTTGAAAATCATTCTGTTTGGCCTTTCTGAAAGCAGTCTGGATAATATTTTTTTGAAAAGTCTGTGGGGTTTGAGCTTTCCAGATCCGACTGCGGTCAAGAGTTGTGACAATCTCGTTATTTTGCACCTCTTTAAGAGTATCTGTAGATGGAATCGCTGTCAGAGCTGCTCCTTTTTCGCGAGCTATTTTTATATTTTCAGTGATAATTTTTTGGCTGATAAAGGGCCGGACACCATCATGTACTATAACAATTTGAGAATCCTGTGATAATTTATCGAGGCCATTTTCCACAGATTCCTGGCGGGAATCGCCGCCCTGACAGATCACAAAATTACGGCCTTTAAAATTTTTGGGGATTGAATTTTGTAATTCCCGGGATTCTATATATTCTCCAGCAACCACCAGTATTATTTGGTCAATATCAGGATGTTTGCCAAAGTGGGTTAATGTATGCTGGAGGATAGTATAATTATCGAGTTTGAGAAACTGCTTGGGAAGCCGGGCTTTCATACGATTGCCCCGTCCGGCTGCTACTATGATGGCGCTTACAGAATTCAAAATAAAATTCTCTATTCAATAAACATTGCATCGCCATAACTGAAAAAGCGATATTCTTTCTTAATGGCTTCTTGATAACTTTTCATCAGAAATTCATGTCCGGCAAAGGCAGAGGCCAGCATTAAAAGCGTGGATTCAGGTTGATGAAAATTGGTGATCAAAGCATCGACCATTTTGAATTCGTAAGGCGGATAGATGAATTCGTCGGTCCAGCCTTTGCTGGGGGCTACATTAAATCCGGCAACTGTCACAGTCTCCAGAGTACGAACTACTGATGTTCCTACAGCAACTACTCGGCGGTTTTCATCTTTGGCTGTGTTGAGAGCATCAGCAGTATCAGGACCGAGTTCATAGTACTCAGAATCCATTCTGTGACGGGATAGATCTTCAACAGTTACCGGCTTGAAAGTACCCAGGCCGATGTGCAAGATGACATCTTTGATAATTACGCCCTTATCTTCTAATTTTTCCATAATATCTTCAGTAAAGTGGAGACCTGCTGTAGGTGCTGCAACTGCACCGCGTTCTTCAGCAAAAACTGTCTGATATCTTTCTTTGTCCTCCTTTTCTGGTTCTCTATCAATATAGGGAGGTAGAGGACATTCACCTTTTTCATCAATGATCTTATATAGTTCCTGCTGGGTAACATCTTTGAAACGGACAACCCGGCCACCAGAAACTGTGTTGTCAACAACATCGCCTACAACATCATCGGTTATTTCCAGTTTATTACCAATTCGTACTTTTCGGGCCGGTTTCACAGAAACTTCCCAGAGGTTTTCTGATAATTCCCGCAGAAGAAGAAGTTCGACTTTTGCTCCGGTTCTACTTTTGTTAGCATAAATTCGGGCTGGATAGACTTTGGTTTTGTTAACGACCAGCACATCGCCCTCATGCAAATGATCGACAAGGATTTTGAATTTTTTGTGTTGAATTGTCTTTTCCTTGCGGTTAAGAACCATTAGTTTTGATTCATCCCTTTTGTCAGCGGGATATTTTGCGATTAATTCTTTGGGAAGTTCGTATTTAAAATTTGATAATTTCATTATTGCGCTCCCTTTAAAACAAGTTTTTTTGATTATTTTGATCGTCTTTTCTTAGATACTTATAAGTCTTATGTGTTACAACTCGCCCCCGCGCTGTTCTTTGCAGGTAACCCTGTTGAATTAAAAAAGGTTCATATACATCCTCGATTGTACTTTTATCTTCTGCTACAGCCACGGCCAGACTTTTTAAACCAACTGGCCCGCCATCAAATTTGTCAATTATTGTGGTCAATATTTTACGATCCATGGCATCCAGGCCTTTTTTGTCAATATCGAGCATTTGTAATGAATCTGAAGCTACCTCCTGATCGATCACGCCTTCAGCCTTGATTTGGGCGTAATCACGGGTTCGTCGTAAAATCCGATTGGCTATGCGGGGCGTTCCCCTTGAGCGTTTAGCGATTTCCATGGCGCCATCGCGATCGATATCAACATTGAGAATGTCGGCTGAACGGACAATGATCTTATAAAGGTCTTCCGGCTGGTAATAATTAAGCCGAAGCACAACGCCAAATCTTTCCCGCATTGGTGAAGTGAGACGCCCCAGACGAGTTGTTGCGCCAACCAGAGTGAATTTTTCCAGGTTGAGCTGAATACTGCGGGCGCTGGGTCCCTGGTCAATTACAATGTCGATAAAATAATCTTCCATAGCTGAATAGAGATATTCTTCGACCACATTGTTCATTCTATGAATTTCATCAATAAAGAATACATCGCGGTAGATAAGGTTGGTCAAAATTCCAGCCAGATCACCGGCTTTTTCAATAACAGGACCTGAAGAGGATTTGATATTTACACTCAATTCTTTGGCAATAATATTGGCCAAAGTGGTCTTTCCCAGTCCAGGTGGACCAAACAGAAGAACATGGTCGAGGTTTTCACCGCGTTCCTGAGCAGCCTGAATATAGATCTTGAGTTTTTCCACCACACCATTCTGCCCGATAAATTCAGACAGAGATTCCGGCCGAATACTCTTTTTAACCTCTTTATCTTCCTGTATTTCTTCTGGCTCGGTTAATTCTGAACGCAATGAAAAATTTCCATTTTTTAAATGAGTGTAATCAAAAAATATTTAATCTATTTCTATAATCTGATCTCTGGATTTACCAACAGATACGTGGCTTATTTTTGTTTCTAGATGATTTTCAATAAACTCCAGATAATTTTTAGCTTCCTGAGGAAGATTTTTGTATTTCCGAATCTGGCCAATTGAAGTTTTCCAGCCCGGCATAGTTTTGTATTGAGGAGTAGCCTGAGTTAAAGGAATCGCAGGGAAAATGCCTTCTTCATAGGCAGTACAAACCTTGATTTCGTCCAGATCATCGAGAACGTCGAGTTTGGTAATAACCAGAGAAGAGAAACCATTCACGCGAATAGCGTATTTGGCCAGAACAAGATCCAGCCAGCCACACCGCCGCGGGCGACCGGTAGTAGCGCCAAATTCTGAACCGGCTTCCTGCAGATATTCTCCAATTTCATTTTTTTGTTCAGTTGGAAACGGACCCCGGCCTACTCTGGTTAAATAGGCTTTGACAATTCCATAATTTTCATCAAGCTGAAAAGGATTGAGCCCCAGACCGCCCATTATATTTCCTGCCGTTGTGTTCGACGAAGTTACAAATGGATAGCTACCGAAATCAATATCAAGCATAGTTCCCTGAGCACCTTCCACAAGAACAGATTT
>JAIPJV010000138.1 GCA_021734005.1 Fidelibacterota bacterium | reverse complement strand
AAAGGTGGCAGGTCGAACCAGAATTCAGGAAGCACACGATCCTCCATCACTTTATTTGGAGCATCCTGCTCTCCCCTACCATTATCCCGAAAATAGTAAGCTATGGTCCAATTTTTTGACAGATCGACTTTAGTAAGCGCCATTTTTGTTATATCCGTTGATTAATTTTTTTGATGTTCCCTGTTTATTTAGGAATCGGATTTTATTATTTTTTGCCTTTAATTCATAGGCCGTTCACTATAAAATAAAAACCTTTATAGAAGCTTGCATTCAGAGAATTATTGTAACAAACCAATTATGTTGATTTAGCCCGAAAACTTTTACCATTCTCCCAAAAAACCGAAGAGCTTTAAACCATTCTCAAGAAGGCCTGAAAGAATTTTATTCCTTTTCTATCTTCTCTTTGAGCAGATCATCAAGGTGATCAATTCTTTCGGTCATCAGTTTCATCACACTTTCACTGATGTCAACATCGTAGCGCTGCCCATACAGAGTAATATCGAGAATGATATAATTAAGAGCGATATTGAGGACAGCCCGGTTTTCCGTCCAGATGGCCTGCTGGGTTTCCTCTTTCATGGCGGAACCCATGATCAATTCTTCGGAATCAGCAACAACGATCAGTTTCGGTTTCCAGATCTTGCGCAATTTTTCCTCTTCAATTCCATAGGAATAGACGCGGCCGTAATCATCTTCGATGTCATTAAAGGAGAAGATAATGATCTCAACTCCTCGAGCCTTAGCCTGAAGCAGATCCTCTTTGAGTTCATCGATTTCTCTTTTCCAGCCGGAAATACAGACCAGTTCTTCTGCCTCCTGAATATTGGAGCGGCAAATCTGGAGCATATTGTCATAGCCGCGAATATTCCAGAAACCTTCAGTGTCCGGCATCTCGACAAAATCCATCAGTTCTTCTCTGAGCATGCTCATTTTTTCGGTGAAATCGGATTCCATTCTGGAAAGAAGTTGTTTGGGAGAAAGGGGAATGTAGCGGCGGGGTTTTTCATGAACTGAGGTTACATAACCGCGGGATTCGAGTTTTCGCAGAGTTGAGTAAATTACAGAACGGGGAACGTGGGCAACATTACTGATTTCATAACCTGTGGCCGGATTATTTTTTACCAATGCAAGATAGGCTTTGGCTTCATAATTGGTAAAGCCCATTTGGTTCAATTTGTTGATTAGGTCTTCAGAAATTACACTCATATTTTTACCTGCTTTATTCATACTTTCTCTTGACTAGTATCCACTTCTGTTGATAGATGGCGATACCAGCTAAAATATAAAATTGTGCTTAAAATAACGGTAATTATTAACAAAGGAAAGAACAAATCCCATCTTTTCATAACCAGCATCATCCACATCATAAATAGACACAGTTGCCAGGGTACTGCAATGATGAGGGAAAATATATCGCGCCGATTTTCCCGGGCAACTTCATCCTGGAATTTGCTGGAAAATTTTTCCCGAATATGATGCCAGAATCCAAACGGCCGGGTTCTTTTATAGAATTCGGTAAGCACTTTTTCATCAGTTGGCTTGGTTAATAATGTGCCAACAATTGTGCCTACGAACGAAATTGAAGTAGAGAGAA
This sequence comes from Fidelibacterota bacterium, assembly GCA_021734005.1. Taxonomy (GTDB): domain Bacteria; phylum Fidelibacterota; class UBA2242; order UBA2242; family JAFGTP01; genus JAIPHI01. The sequence goes on along the minus strand of JAIPJV010000138.1, from coordinate 4,430 downwards.
TAAAGGCATTGTATTCCCGAGCACCTTCGGGAGCAAATATTTTCCAGATAATGGCAGATAGGGTTCCTGCTGCCATACCGATGGCATAGCCGTATCCATTTAAGCGCCACCAGTACCAGCGGATCAATTGGGGAATGAGAAGTCCGGCTCCGATACTCATTGTGATCCAGCCCCAGATATCATTAATATTACGAATTAAAAGGGTCATTAGCAGTCCGGTGACAACAATAACGATCGAAGCACCACGACTGTGGAGGATTTTTTTGTCCTCACTGGCTTTCGGATTAATGTATTCCAGATAGATATCCTTGACCCAGTAGGCTGCTCCAGCGTTAACTGTGGAATCGAAAGTTGACATTGCTGCCGCCATTAAGCAGGCGACCATGAAGCCTTTTATGCCAACAGGAAGGGTGTGAACAACAGCAGGTAAAACCATTTCCGGATCAGTGATTGTTCCAGTTAAAGAAACACCCCAGACAGCCAGACCGGCAATTAAGGGCCAGCGGAAGGAGAGTAAAAAAATCCAAAAACTGGATAATAGTCCGGCATCACGGTCAGAATTAGCAGCAAAATAACGCTGAATCATATATTGGCCGGTTCCGCCCATACCTTCTAAAATAACCTTGAAGAGATAGAACATGACAGCCACGCCAAACAAGTTATATTTGGAATAAGTAGTGCTGGGATCAAGGCCGAGTCTAAATTTCGGTAAGATACTGGTCCATTGCTTAAATGTAGTTTTTATAGTTTCAAATCCACCACCAGCCGAGTCTTTGACCGGAAGAGAAACTGCAAATTCCTGAGGCAGATCAATGCCCATAGCACGAATCACAATATAAACGATGAGAGCAAAAATCAAAAAGCCTTGAAATACATCTGTCCAGATGACACCATGCAAACCGGAAGCGACTGTGTAGATCATAGCTAGAAAAATCAAAATTGTTGCTGCCCAAAAATGGGAAGGCAGACCCAAAAAAGCGGGTATTCCCAAAAAACTGCCCAAAAATTTACCCCCACCAATGGCAAAGTAGGTAACCATAGCGATCGTCATTAGAATAGAGGTCACTGCGGTAATTTGACGGGCAATATGTCCCTGTTTTTTGTCTCCGAAACGGATTTTCATCCATTCAGCCAGGGTCATAACGCCAGCCCGACGGCTCCATTTGCCTATCACAATCATAAGAAAAGCCATTACAAGAGTAACACCTCCCCGAATTTCAATATAAAACCCCCGAGCACCCAGCGCGTAAACGAGAGCAACAATTATCATAGTGCCACTGATATCAAGATTGGAGGACATTCCGGATGCACCAAGAGCCCACCAGGGTAATTCTCGATTACCCAAAAAATAGGAATCGATTCCTTCCGAAGCTTTTTTCTGAAACCAACTTCCAAGGATAACCATACCGATCATGTAAACAATGATGATTATAAAATCAATTGGACTCATTTAGATGCCCTCCTGTTTAGTTTATTTTTAATCAGATTATGATTCAGAATATAAGTTTTCTAATTTATTATAATGAAATGTAATCGGGACTTTTTTCTTTTTTTGCTCAATAAATTGATTTTTTTTGTGGCGCCAATGTTGGACCCGATAGAGCCGGGCGTCCTCCTCTGTCCAATTCAAGCGTTTTTCATAGGGAATAGAATTCATTATCTGCTGACTTTTCAAGTGGGATAATATTTCATAGCTTCGCAGTTGCACTCGATCCTGAACTTCCTGTTTTTGATCAAGACCATTTTTTCTGGCTTTCTCAGCCAGTAGGTCATTTCGCAAAGCCAGGGCAACACTTTTTTCAATATCTGTAAGAATAAATTGAGCTGGCAGTTCCGGGACCCTTCTCAAATAATCTCTAACTGTCCATTGTCCATCCTTATAACTCACCAGAGTTTCATCAAGTATATCTTTGAGCTCCAGAGCCAGAGACTCAACATTTTGGGGAGGTAGCTTATTCAATTTTTGTTGTTCACCTAAAAAGTATTGTTTAAATCTCGGTTTTAATTTTTGTGAGACTGATCTTAGAATAGGAATATTGAGATTAAGTTCCTGCTCTTTCATAAAATTATTGAGATATTCTGAGAGTTGGCCTTCTTGATAGATTCGTTCCAATTTTTTTCGGTTTTTAGCAGCAAATTGTTTGTAATCCTGGCTGGTGGGAAGAATATCACGATTGATCTTTTCAACTTTTACAATATGCCAGCCATACATTGATTTAAAGGGTTTTGAAATCTGACCACTTTCCAGACTATAGACAGCATTTTCAAAATTTATTCCAGTATCCCCCCAGGTTATCCATCCCAATAGTCCACCATTCTTCCGCAGGGTTGAATCTGAAAATGATTTTTGAGCCAGAGTCTGAAAACTGGCTTTTCCGCTTTTCAATTGTTGATACATACCATCGATTTCTTCTTTCCGTCGTGAGAAAAGATGGCGAACAAGTCGGGACTGTCGGGAGCGATGAAAGGCTTCTTTCAATTTAGATTCATCTATCTCAATCTCTGTTCCAATATTTTCAAACATATATTCCCGCATAGCCTTTCTTTCAAACATATTTTTACGATACTGAAACTGGGGTAATGTATCCAGATTTTGCTCCTTTGCTCCCTGAGCCATAAGAAAGCCCTCAGCCATCTTATAGAGATGATGCTTCCTATTTTCCAGATTATCATTTACTGATGTTCGCATAATTGCAGTCTGATAGGATTCCTTGAACTGGAATAAGGAGATTGTGTCCTGGCCGACGATGGCAACAGGCTCGCGATCATTTCCTTTTTGATCAACCTGTTTACTGCTCCCGGTCCCAGTGCAAGCAATCATGAATGTTACCAAAAGAAAAAGCGAGGTATATTTAAATACCTCAAATATACCCCGCTTATTTTCTATAATTTCCATTGAATACCCGTCATTATTTCAACAGAATCATTTTCTTAGTCTTATTAGTATGGGGTGTAGACATTCTGTAAATATAGACACCAGCCGAGACCTGATTGCCATTATTGTCACTGGCATCCCATCGTACTGTATGGACACCGGCTTTGAGATTACCGGAGTAGAGTGTTCTGACTCTCTGACCGAGTACATTGTAAATCTCAATAGTGGCTTTTTCAGCACGCGGCATAGCAAACATTATTGTAGTAGTCGGGTTGAAAGGATTAGGATAGTTGTCATAGAGCATGTAGTCTTCTGGAATTGCGGCTGTTTCTTCGTCAAGTGCCGATCCGTCACATGTGTATTCGGGGAAGGGCAAGCGGTCATCAGTATTTTGCTCACCATAACAGTCGATTTCAGGATCAAAAGTAGAATTCGCATCATCAATAGTCAAAGTTCTGTTTTCTGCAAATCCAGCTTCATTATCAAGGCTGTTGATTCCATATTTATAGGTTACTTCCTTGGATTGGCCGGCTGTGTAAAGAATATCAGTTGTATAGATATCATCTCCGGCTGTTTCATCGCCATGAGTTCCATCATCATACATCTTATATTCTTCAGGTGCGGCACCCCAGTCCCACCATTGACCGAAGAGGCCATTGATGTAAACTGCATCAATTTCATCTACAGTACTGATAGTATCAGCATCTGTCTGAGAGTCGATAAGTACTTCACCGGCTTCCAGAGCATTGATTGCAGAACTAATATCAACTGTAAAGTAGGTGGTTACATCCTGGGTTACGATGTCTTCCATACCAACATTATTGAAAAAGACAGTATCAAGAGCAACTTCTACATATCCATCACCATCGGAATCTGTGTAATCATGATCCATAGGCACAGTGAAACTCCGGTTGTCAATGCTTTCCCACATATCGCCAGAATCATCACCAGGTACAATTACAAATTTATATTCATGACCAGCACCCAGAGCAAGGCTGTCCATTTCTTTGGAATAAGTATATAATCCTTCAGTAGCAGGATCTTCAGTTAATTGATCATCTTCACCAGACCAATCATTAAGAGCTCCTCTAACGACTGCAATATCACCATTATCAGGCATGAAATTACCATTCATCAACTGAATGCTCATATCAACCCAAAAATATATTTCAGCATCTACAACAGCATTGGGATTGAAGTCATTCCACCAGACTACTGGTATTTCGTTTGCTCCTGGAACAACTGTATATGTTCGATTGGAAATAGATTCAGCAACTTCCCAGGCATTATTCAGACGATATTTATATTCAATTGTACCAGTATCAACTTCAACAGTGGCAGTATAGATTGAATCACCATCAGTATCACTTAGTTGATCATCACTAGGATCGCCCCAGCCATTAAAAGAACCAGCCACTCCAACAACATCGCTGGCCGGATCAAAGCTTCCATTCTCAATCTGGGCCGACATGTTAACCTGAAAGGTTACTGTAGTTGCCGGTTCTCCACATGTATATTCGGGGAAGGGCAAGCGATCATCAGTATTTTGCTCACC
>JAIPJV010000137.1 GCA_021734005.1 Fidelibacterota bacterium | reverse complement strand
TAAGTCACCTGCTTGATCATTCTCTGGATACCGAATTTTCCGCGGCCAAATTCTTTGCATAGTTTTTTTACAACATCTTTTTTATAGGGATATTGATATATCAATTCCTGATAACGTTTTTTTAAATTTTCTTTCTCTTCATCAGTCCAGGGTTCGTTTTGATTTCTTGGTTTCGAATGTTTTGGCTGGCGCAGAGTCTTGATCAAGCTGCCCTTTTTAACCTTCTTAATGCGTTCAACTCCGGAATTAAAAATAGACTCGGAGACTTCAAAACCTACAAATTTGCGTTTGAGACCAATTGCTGCTTCAGCTGTAGAAAATCCACCCATAAACAGATCACAGACAAGATCTCCGGGATTACTGCTATATTGCAGTATTTTCGTTAGCAATGCTTTAGGGAGCTCATTTTTATTTTTTTTGCGTCCCGGCTTGTATTCCCGGTTAATTATCCAGACATCCTCCCGATCCTGATAATTCAAAGAACCGCCGTCTGAATCACGCTCATTATGACCATAGCGGGAGTAAAGATTAAAGGTCCTCTCGGCTCCCGGCTTCTGGTAAAATAGAATATGATAATGAGAGGAAATATATTTTTTCTGAGTATAAACACCAAAATTATACTTCCAGATAATATGATTAATTTCCTCAAGATCTGTAGCCCTAAGGGCATCCAGGATGTGATACAAATTAGTATATCCGGAGACAATATAGATCGAGCCGCCTGGTTTCAAAATTCGCTCAGCCTGCTTGATCCACTTGTGGCTAAAATCAGCATATTCATCGGCAGGAATCTCAACATAACCATCAACAATATAATCTTCATCACGATTGTAATGCCGGTGTAATTTATCACCATCAATTCCATAAGGCGGATCCGTGATAATCAGGTCAACACTTTCATCTTCAATATTTTGTCGGGCTCCTTGAATACAATCCTGATTGAAATAGCGATTATCTTTAATGATTCTTGGCTTCAAATTATCCTCAATTCTTAAGATTTAAATTCCATATTTCTGGTATAATTGATCGTGCCCTTATGAGGAAAAACATAAGAAAAAATGTGATCGTTTTCCATGATCTTGTTCAGATTAAAATCGGGCCAATCTTTGAGTTTCTTGGTTTGCCGGGTTCCAACAACTTTTTTATCAAAAGTGCATATTTTAGGTGGTGACCACCCGGTGATTGATTCGATTACATCCAGTCGGTTTTTTAAAGAATTCTGATTGGAGGGATCAAATTGGAATTGATAACCTTTCAACTGTAAATGCCGCGATTCAACCTGTCCTGTCCCCTGAGGGATTTTTTTTGATTTTAGAAATTCAAAATATTTCTGCATCCTTTCTTCCATTTTATAGTTGTCCATTACCTTCTGGTATTTTTTGAATAATGGTCTTGGAATGCAGTTCTCAATCCAGTCTTTGACATTGGAAGCAAATTTATGACTCTGTCCATTGATCCAGGTTGAATCAGCAGACATGATCATCTCGGTTGCAAATTCCTGGTCAGGAATACTTACATCAAAAAGATAGAGTAAAAAATGGATCGTGCCCAGAGGATATTTGCGCTGAAAATTTTGAGTAGTGATTCCCCGCAAGTAATTTAAGTTAATATGATTATTGGGCAATATTTGTGATTTTTTAGAGAGGATGAGATGATGTCCCAGAGAGCGAATCCAGTAGGAATTGATATCCAGATCCAGCCAAATGGCATTCGGTAAATCCTGAAAATAAGGAGTAGCAGCATAGATCTGAGAATATTTATGATAAACTCCAATTATCTTCCAATCACGACAGGAAACATGATTCCAAATAGTCGCGCTTAAAAGTGAATCCAGATCGTCTCCAATGACAAGATAGGGCGGCGTACAGTTTCTATCCGGATTGATCCAGGGATGCTGCGAAAATATTTTATAATGTTTAAAGTTTTTATCCATGACCCTGTTAATTCGTTAAAATCCAACAATCAAAGCGGAGAGGGAGGGATTTGAACCCCCGTCCCGGATAACCGGGAAGCGATTTTCGAGACCGCCGCATTAAGCCACTCTGCCACCTCTCCATGTGCGGGTAAATTTACAAAAAGATGCTCGAATTTCCATAAAAATCTTTGTTGATTTATCCGCTGATTATCCAGAAAAATATTTTTATTTAACAATTTTTAAATTAAAACTTTGAATTTTCAAAATAAGTTTTAAAATTATATTAGTAAATATTTCCTGATGTTGATAACTTGTGGATAACTTGAAAAGTTTTGGATAACTCATTTTTTGGGGCGGAAATATTTATTTGTCAAATTGTCTTACTGCCAAGCGATTTAAACATTTGTAAACTAGAGAGTTAATTGTGTTTTTAGAGGCGCACAATTTTCTCTAAAAATATATCAACCTGAAGAGAGGGGTGTGGGGTAATGCTTCTACTCCGGTGTTGATAAACTCATTTAAAAACTGAATCTAGATGCCTTTCCAAAGGCACTTTTTGATTCAAATAATGACCAGAGGACTGAGTTGGGAATCGTGAATAAAATTAATATTGGTAATTTTTATAGCGCAAATAATCAATCCGGAAAAAATCGCAGCAGGGATGGAAATCAATATCTTAATTCATCCGCTTTTGCAAGTGCCGATATTAACTCCAGTTATACTTTTGATAAATTTATAGCAGGTCAGAGCAATGTTTTCGCCCGCAGTTCCGCTAAATCTGTGGCAGCCCGCCCCCATGGTTGCCTGTACAATCCTCTGCTCATTCATGGCAACACAGGTTTGGGCAAAACTCATCTACTTCATGCAATCGGCAATTATATCAAAAAGACCAGGAATAACGCCAATATTTCCTATCTTACAAGTGATATTTTTATGCTTAACTATCTCTATGCCGTGCGCCAAAATAATATTGCCAGTTTTGAAAATAATTTCGAAAACATCGATGTTTTGCTAATCGATGACATCCATTTTTTTAGAAACAAAGATGGAATTCTGGATCAATTTTATCATATTTTTAACCACCTCTATCAACACAATTGCCAGATGGTTTTTACTTCCGATGTGCCACCAGTAAAAATCCAGGGGCTTAATGATAAATTGATTTCAAGATTTAAATCGGGTTTAAATGTCAGGATCAGTCCACCCGACCTTCCCACCCGAGTTATGATCCTGGAATCAAAAATCAAAGCTTTTGATATTGATCTGGACAAACAGACTATCGACTATATTGCCCGGCACATCTCCGCTAATATCAGGCAGCTGGAAGGTATTCTCGCTCGTCTGGAAGCCAAATTCATGCTCTTAAACTCCAGATTTGACCGCAAAATAATCGACAAAACTCTAAAAGAATTTGTTAACAGCAAAATTGAAGGGCAACCTGAGATAAAAGTTGCTGATATTACAAATACAATAAGTGATGTTTTTAATATAAGTTATGATGAATTGGTTGGAAAAAAGCGCCATAAAGAATTTACATTACCCCGTAATATTGCTATCTATCTGATCCGCAAATTATTGGGGCTTTCCTATAGTAAAATTGGTCAATATTTTAATAACCGGCATCATTCTACAATAATGAACTCAATCCAATCTCTGGAAAGCAAAATTAAAAATGACGACCGGTTAATTGACCGGATTCAGTCCATTGAGAATAAAATCCTGGCTGGAGAGATTACAGCAAACCCATGAGTTGAATTCTTTCATTTTGCAAAGAACGACAAGAACAACGATTACAGGCTTTCAAAAATTCCTTTATCAACATTTTTTCTTACCTGATCAGGCTGAAAGCGTCGCCCATTCATAGCAATGTAGGTTCCCGGTGAACTGGATAATAGAACGCCTACAGCACTTCCAATATTAAAAATTGCGTCACTATCTCGAAAGCGGGCCGGCTGCATAGACCCTGTCAGGACAATCGTCTTATCCTCAATGTTGCTGAGTTTTTGGGCCGTTTTTACCATCGTGTCTGTACCATGGGTGATCAGGACTTTATCATAATCACAGCCACCTATCTTATCATAGACTTTTTGTCTGTCCGCCGCATTCATATCAAGGCTATCTTTTTGAATGATCTGTTCGATATGGTAATCAAAAGTCACCCGGGCTGTTTTTAAGATCCTTTCCACCTGTGGCTTTCCCACCTGATAGGTACTTTTCTCGTCAAAATAAATTTTATCAATGGTACCGCCCACAGTGAATATCTTTATTTCCATACTAGACCTCTCTTTATCCCCAATTCTCGTCTGCTTTCGCTTCTAATTTACATTTTCTGACCCACAAATAAAATAAATATCAGATGAAATTGGCTTAGCAAAATGATTCCACAAAAGAGCGGCGTAGGTTACCTTGTCAAATTTAAAATATTTTTCGAAAATTCAGTGGCATTCCAATAATTAACTTTGTTTTGTAAACAAATTGTTATAATATTTTCTTGGTGTTTTCAAAATTCTGAATTATCTTATCTGGAAGTTTGTTATGATTTGGGGTCTAACAAAAGTTTAGGGGAAGGAAAATGATTAGAGATTTTGAAGAAGTTTACTATTATGGATCGATTAAAGATTTTCTTATCAACTATCTGGAAGCCAATCAGATTTTTTCAGAGTTATCTGATAGAGATCCGCTAGAATCTTCAGTTGATCAAATAGTAGAAGAACTTGATGCGGATGACGAAGTAGGCGCTATCGAAAATATTCTTGACCAGCTTGATGATTCTTATCTGGTGACCAGGGATTCCACTGATAAGATTCAGATCATCAAATTGCGCACAATTTCTGTTAAACCCCTGGAATATTATATGGACAGAAAGAATTTTAAAAAATTGCGCAAAGAGTTGGGTTATACTCAAAAAGAATTTGGAACCCAAATGGGTTTTGACAGTATTCGAAGAGGACATACTATTCTGGAAAAAGAAAAAGGGATGGTCAGGGTCACTCCACGGGAAGCTCGAATCCTGCGCTATCTAGTAGCTTTTGGGGAATTGGACTAACGGGGAGTCTGATTTAAATTTCAATTTCCATACCCTCACGAGCCAGATTTATTTCCAGATCTGATTGAGGATAATTCATTCTATGATAATTAACGGCCTTTTTATAAACGGCGTTAAGGTCTTCGTCATTTCTATTAGGATCATGATGAAATAGAAAAATCCTTTTGACTCCGGCATCGGCTGCTATATTAATACCGGCCAGGGCTGAACTATGGCCCCAGTCTTCTTTCTGAGCAGCCTCCTCAAAAGTGTACTGGGCATCTATGACAAGAGCATCAGCCTGGTGGCAAAAATTTGAAAAATTCAAAATAAAAGTATCAGATAAGTTGCGGAACTCTGAATCAGTTGCATAAACAAAAGTTTTATCCTTACAAATTAGCCGGTAGGCAAAAGATCCGCCGGGATGGTGGAGCCTTAGATTGCTGACTTCGGCGTCATTATACTTTATACTCGAAGAGTACTCCAGTTTTACAAATTCCTTTTCGCTATGCATACTATCCATTGAAACCGGAAAAAATTTGGAATCCTGCTGAATTTCGAGCCTTTCTTTAAAATCCGGGATTGTGGAGTGTAAAATCAACTTATTTTGAGGAAAAAAGGCGGGATAGAAAAAAGGAAAACCGGAAATATGATCCCAGTGAGTATGGGTTAAAAAAATATAAAAAGTCTGATTTTTGAAATTATTTGTATCCTGGAGATGCTGACCAAGATTCCGCAAACCGCTTCCCATATCAAAAATAAAAATTTTATCATCAGCATCCACTTCAATACAGGAAGTATTACCGCCAACAGTACCATAGGAAAAATCGCTTAAACTGTCCAAAAATCCGTCAATTTTTTCCAGGCTGTCAACATTTTTCTGAATGGCCCTGGTAAGTATTTTTTTAATCTTATACTGCACATCTTCTGATACCAGGGGAGATGGAACTGAGCCCCGGACACCCCAAAATTTTATTCGCATAGCATCTCTTCATTTAATAGGTTTGCAGGTTTTTTGATAATTAACCAGAATAAATATGAAACTTTTCACTATCCACCACATAAAAATTATTGAAATTTAATATA
>JAIPJV010000005.1 GCA_021734005.1 Fidelibacterota bacterium | reverse complement strand
TTTGGTAGTGTCAAAAGTTTTATGAAAGAATGATTAAAAATTAGTTATTTGGGATAATGAAATATTTTGAATCAGAATCAACTTGGAAGGTAGCAATTTAATCAATTTCAGTCAAGATTATAGCAAACGCCTAAGGCGATCTTGACAGAAATTGCTAAAATTGCTGAGAATTAGACAAGATTCTGACGCAAAAAATATATTTATCTTACGATGTTAATTGACTAAAAATATTTGACACTACTAATTTTAATTAAAGGAGTGTAATTATGAAGATTACAAAACTTATCGCCATTGGACTTTTTGTCGTGGCTATGATTCTGAATGTATCTGTATATGTTGACTCCGGCAATAGTCAGGAGGCTGATTTTTCGATTGGTGATTTGCAGGTTAGTTTGTTTGAGAAAGCTTATGCTTGTGGTGGGGCAATTGAATGCTGTCTAGATGTTGGCTGTGATGGTGGAGGAAGTATTTGTTATAGTGATAATGGTAATCCTTGGAAATGTTCTAGCAAAGAAGGTACAGTAATTTGCACTGAGTTGTAATAAATACTAAATAATGGAGATAGCAAATGCTATCTCCATTATTTGTTAAGATTATAAGTATTAGAGAATAAAAATTTTAAACCAAATTGTTTAATTCTAATGTTCTCTTAAAATTGGATATTAAGTTAGGAAACTTAATGATGCTATCAACAACAGAATTTAATCATATAACAGATTCATAATTTCTATTTAGGTAGAATAATTAAAAACGTAAATCAATCTTACATAAATTAAATTAATTTGGGTATTACAAAATATTATGGAATATAACCAAAATAGTCACATAAAACTCAATATTATATTCACACAAAAATATTTTGTGTTTAATTTTTATAATTTATTTGAAAATTTAACAAATTAGAGAATTTGTCTTTTTACATAGAGTTTATACATTTATTTAGGTAATATTCATCAATTAGAGGAGTATTTAATGAAACAAAACATTTCCTTTTTTATAATAATATTTCTTATTTATTCATGTGATAAGAATAAAGATATTGAAATAACCTCAAAACAAAAAATAGATATTGAACAATATACTATCTCAAAAGATAGTATTATTAAACAGAATAAAGATAAAAGACAATTTGTCGAATCTCCAAAATTAATAAAAAAAATAAATTTATCTAATTTAGAAATTTATCGTCCTTATGTTTACAAATGTAATAATGGTTATCTTTATATTTTTGATTACTCAAGTTTTAAAATTCATAAAATTAATCTTGAATACTTTAAGGAAGTTGATGTTTTTGGAAGTGGTAAAGGACGAGGACCTGGTGAATTCATAAATGTTAATGATATTATTTTTGATAAAAAGAATATATATATCTCCGATGGAAGGAAACGTACGATTGAAGTTTACACGAAAAAAGGGGATTATGTTAGAAATATAAAAACTAATAAGGCCTACCCACATCGGGTGATGATATATAAAAACCAAATAGTCATTTATAACCTATTTGATTTAATAAATCCATTATATGTTTATAATAAAAAAGGTGATTTTATTAAAAAAACTGGTGGACCTCTTTTTGATAAAGAATTGGATAATTATTATTACTATGAGAGTAACATCATAAAGACATCAAATAATAGTTTTTTACAGATTCCTAGAATTTTAGGTTTAATTGTGTCTTATAAAAATTTTGAAATTAATTTAGTTAAAGAAACAATCGATGGCCGGCAGGACCCAAAACACCGCGGAAAGCCAACCTTAGAAACTGCTGCAAATTCTAAAATAAATGATAATAACCTTATATTATATAGAGATAATAGAAAGACTCAAACAAAAAGTGACCAATTTTTTGATATTTATAATAATAATTCATTAGAATATAAATACTCATTTAAAATAGATAAAAATATAGTATATTTTAATATCCACAATAACTTGTTAATATGTACTGATGATAAACTAGATTTTATATATGTTTATAACATAGAAAATTTATGATAATGTAGTTGTTTGTTTTAGATGTACCACTTGTGAATATCCTCTTAACCAGTGAATATTTTATTAGATTCAGGCATAAAAAAAATAAATTATTGGGAGGCACCGAAATATAAATGAGTAATAAAAATATATTTTATATTATTTTAATTATTTTTTCTATTGCATTGATAATTTTTGGAATACATAAAAAGGCAACTCAAGAAAATCCAAAAAATAATTCTTATTCTCAACAGGCTAAAAGAGTTATTAAACAAAATGATAGAATTGTTGGAGATACAATTAGATTTGTATCAAATGAGTTAAATTTAGTAGAAGAACCAGATTCAATGATTTACATTTTAGTTTTTCATGAGGCCGATTGTGGCTCTTGTATTAGGAAAGGGATAAGTTTTATTAATTCGATATCAGATAATTCATATATTCTCTATTTAAGCGATAAAGAAGAAAAAAATAATTATAGAAATATGGATAATTTAGTAAGAAAGGAAAATATTAATCATTATTTAGAAAAAATATCGTATATTACAACTCCGGTAATTATAAAATTTGATTCTTCATATAAAGCTCGGGATACATTTTTTCCTGGAGTGCATAAGGATAGTGAATTTAGTAATTTTATGGAATAGGAGTGAAATGCTTAGAAATAAAATACTATTTATAGTAATTATTATTCTGTGCTATTACTCATTTACCAAAGGCGACTTTCTCTTTGGTTCAGATAAAAAGGCTACTGAAATAGTCTACTTCTACCAAAGAGGCTGCCCGGATTGCAGCGAGATGCATAAAATACTTGAAGATATTGAATCAGAATATAATACTGATATAAAAATGTTTGACACTCGGGAATCAGATAATATCAAATTGTTCCACAAAGTGTCTGAAAAGTACGATTCTCCCATGGGAATACCAATAGTTTTTGTGGGTGAACATTATCTGCAGGAAGCAAACGAAAAACTCCTGATTAAATATATCGAAGAAGCAATTGCAAATAATGCGCCGTCTCCACTGGAAGGTATCGACTATGATGACTCAAAAATGAAAAAAGTAACGATTCCAGCTGTGATCGGAGCCGCAGCTGTCGATGCATTCAATCCCTGTGCCTGTGCTGTTTTGGCTCTATTATTAGGAACAATTTTATTAGGAAGTAAAAGCAAGAAAAAAGTTTTAGGTGCCGGGCTGGCATTTACCGCTGCTACTTTTATATCCTATACCTTGATGGGATTAGGACTATTAAAGGCTATTAGAATCTCAAGTGTTCAACAATATATTTATCTGGGAGCCTCGATTCTGGCTATTATTCTCGGATTGGTCAATATGAAGGATTATTTTAATGCTAATGATAAATTTAATATCGAAGTGCCGGATTCCTGGAAGGGATAAAGCTCAAAAGCATAAAAGCATGAAGGTTTAAAGGCACTAAGGCATAAAAGTATTAAGGCTTAAAGGCTTGAAAGTCATCGGTCGGCGGTCTACGTTCGTCAGTAAAAATTTGTTATGAAAAATGGGCTAGCACAGATTAAATAATATATTAGAAACTAGTTAACTAGGTCGCAAGAACAAAAATATTTTGTAGGTGCTAGATCGACTTTTACCACCACTATTTATCTATCTTCAGAACTCCCTACCTCGTGAGATTCTATAAAATGATTAACCTAAATAAAAACAATCCTATAATTAAAATAAATAATTTGATTTAAAAGCAACAACCAGATTCTAAGAAGAGACGAAAATACTAAAGGTTTAGAAACAGAAAAACGGAAACCGGAATAGGGAGGGCAAAAGGTATAAAATAGTAACCAAAAATCTATAAAAAATGGGAATATCTAGAGAATTCAAATCATTATTCTGCTTTATTTTTTCCTGTTTCCGCTTTCCTGTTTCCCGTTTCCATTTGTCTCAAGGTCCAAATTTGGTCTCTTTCCATTTTCTACGGGATCGGGAGCTCTGATCTTATACTTTCGTTTTAATAAAGCGATCTGGATATAAGATTTCCGATAATGTAATTCCACGCTGATCAGAACAGCCATATTGTTCTCAAAAAAAATAAAATAAAAAACTTGCATTTTATTTTGCCTTTTAATATTTTGGGAATGCGTGTCAATAAATCTTTAGTTTTATTAAATATTTGTCAGAAGAGAGGTTTTATATTCTCGGGCTTAATTTATATAATAACCAAACTCCTTTGCAAATTGTTATATATCTTCCTATTTTATCTTCGACGTATATAGAATTGTTACGCAACCGGGTTCTTATTGAGTCTCATTTTACAGCTTATAAGAAAAATAAATTTAGATTTTATAAACCTAAATTAATGATTTTTATGTCGACACTTTTTTCATATAGCAATAATAAAAAATCAAAAATAACACAAATAAAATATAATAAAAGTTCCGTCAAAAAAGTCAGCAAGTGCGGTAAATTGAGAGGCAAATTGGCACGCTTACTAATTACTCACATTTACCGCACTTTTTCTTGTATTACAAAAAAATTTAAATATTTTTTATGAGAAATTAAAATGACCACAAAAGTACAAAAATACTTCCATTATAGTCTATTTATAATACTCACCGCTCCCCTCTTTACTGTTTTTATCTGGTCTGATAAGCTGGTAAATGGACGATATACAACTAAGGCATTCTATTTTTATCTGGTCAGTGTGATTGTTTTCAGTATGATTGGTATCAGTCTATTTGCAAAACAATCCATCAAAATAAAATTAAATAAACTTGATATAGCTATTTTGATTTTTTATCTATATTCAGTAGTCAGAATGCTGTTTACTCCAAATACTCCGGTTAACAATACCCGCTTCCTAAATCACACAATACTGCTCGGTTTTTATTTTCTGTGGAAATATCACCTATCAGGAAGAAATAATCAAGTTCCAATAAGAATCAGTATTCTCCTTTTACTAATTGTCGGTTTAGGTCAGGCTCTCCATGGACTATTGCAGCTCTATAATATTATTCCAGTTCCTCCCAATATTGGTGGATTTAAAGTTTTTGGAAGTTTTGGGGCACCTAATCATTATGCCTCTTTTCTTGGTCCTTTCTTACCAATATCTCTAGGAGTTTATCTACTTTTGCATAGTAAAAATATATTTAATGTAATCCTAAAAAATGTTGCTATGGTCACCTTTCTAACATGCTTTCTTGTTCTACCAGCTACCCAAAGTCGTTCCTCATGGGTGGGAGCTCTGGCTGGTTCGACATTGGTTATAGAATACAAATACGGTTTGTTTGAGAAATTGAAGGAAATTCTCAATAAAACCTGGAAAAAGATTACATTCGCTGTCATAGTATTAGGTGTACTATCTAGTGGATTGTTTATAATTTATAATTTTAAAAAAGACTCGGCTTTTGGCAGGCTCCTGCAGTGGAAAATAAGTTCTCGCATGATCAAAGAACGGCCTGTTTTCGGTCATGGATATGATACTTTTGGACTACATTACAATAATTATCAATCCGAATATTTTCAAGAACAAGAAAGACCTGATAAGGAAAAATTAATAGCCGGTAATAGTAAAGAAGCACATAACGATTATATAGAAATATTATCAGAATTGGGAATAGTCGGACTTATTCTATTTTTGGCAATATTCTATTTGTTATTCAATCAATATAAGAGACTTAATAAAAATAGTAAAAACAATAATATTCAAATATTATTATTTGCAGGGATCGGGCCCATAATAGTAATGGCTTTATTCACTTTTCCTTTTCAAATTTTGCCTCATTATGTAATATTTGTCTTTCTAGTCAGCGGAATCTCTAATTATAAAGATGATATATTTTCTTTTAAAATAAATTCTTTATTGCTAAAAACTTCCGTCATATTTCTATTTATATTATTATCATTATTTACTTTTGGGCAATATACTAACTATAATGCCCATATAAAATGGAATAGAGCCAACCAACTAGTAAAATATCAATCCTATAAAGCTGCAGAAAAAATTTATCAAAACCTATATCCAGAGTTGAAGAAGAATGGTTCTTACCTGCTTAACTACGGCGGTACTCTGGCACTGGATAGTCTGTATAAAAAAGCCATTCCTATTCTAAAACAATCTAAGAAATATCTCAATGATCCCAATTTATACTTATCTCTGGGTAATTGTTATAAAGAAGTAGGTGAGATTCAAAAGGCTGCAAAATATTACAAAAAAGCAGAGGGGATAGTACCCCATCAAATGTATCCCAAATATTTGCTTGTAAAATTGTATAAGAAAAATAATAAAATGAATAAGGCAATCAGTAAAGCAAATGAAATAATAGATATGAAAATTAAGATAAATTCAACTGCCATTCGGCAGATGAAGAATGAAGTGAAAAACTATCTTAAGATGGTGCGCACATCATGAAGGTAGGCGTTAATGTTAATTTTAATTAAAGGAGTGTAGTTATGAAAATAAAAAAATTATCGCCATTGGACTATTTGTCGTGGCTATGGTTTTGAATGTTTCAGTTTATGTTGATTCTGGCAATAGTCAGGAGGCTGATCTTTCACTTGGAGATTTAAAGATTAGTTTATATGAAAAAGCATATGGCTATAGTAGTGAACATTGCACATGTCCTGATGGATATCCTAGATGTGACGAACCTTGTGCAGATATGGGAACATACCTTATTTGTCAAGGAGGAGGAAATCATATTATAGTTTATTGCAATTGATATCTTTTTACCAATTGGCCGGAAGTTAATCCGGCCAGTTGGTAATTAATATCTAAAATAGGAATTAAATATGTATAAATTATTATTGAATACAATTATTTTTATTCTATTAATATTATTATCATCATGTACAAATACAATAGAAGATAAAACTAATATAAATAGTTATGACACATTAAAACTATCTTATAGTGGGAATAGAATATTCCCTGAGATGCCATCTATAACATTTATTGATAGTTTATATTATATTAGTGATGGGAAAAACTGTAAAATTTATAAATTGAATTATGAATTAAAGACCATGAACCGGTTCGGTAGAAAGGGTAGAGGACCTGGAGAATTTATGTTGATAAAATATATTCTATCCACAAATTCTAAACTATATGCATTGTCAGGAGGTAATAATGTACTAAATATTTATACTCTCAATGGTAAATTTTTAAAAGCAGTACGATTAAAAAAAGAATTCTTCAATTGTAAACTAGCAATTGATCACCATGAAAATATTTATTTTCCTGATCCTGAATCAGATAAATTAATAAAAAAAATAAATAAGGATGGAAAAATTTTAGATAATTTTGGTGAGTTAATAAATAGAAAGGGTGAGAAATTATTTAATCGCAATCTGGGTCATTTATTAATTAAAAAAAATAATATTTATTTCATCCCACTAACTGATCCTAAATTACTAGTTTTTAACCTTAAAGGTGGTTTAATTAAAAAAATTAATTTAATAAATGTCTCAGATATATATAGAAAAACCTATAGGTCAAATCTTAAATTATTAGAAAAGAATGAGTTTGCAATATTAAATGACGATGTTTGTAGAACAAATGATAATATTTATATTTTAACACATCATTTTAAAAGAAACTCTAATGGATGGAATACAGGCGTTATCTTACGAATAAATATTAAAGACAAAATAAAACTTGATAAAACTTATATATTAAGTTCTGATGGTAGTTATAACAATATATTAGTAAACAATAATAAAATATATTTATCTGATATTTTATCAAATTCTATACATATATATCGAATAAAAGAGAGTATGAATTATGATAAAAAATATTAATATTTTCTATATTATCATAGTTATCGCATTAATATTAATTATCAATGTTATTATAAAACAAAACAATACAAACAATAAATCATCAAATAATTATATTAATAAAGTAAAATATGAAAAGGCAAGAGAAATTAGAGCCCAATATATTGGTAAAAGAATTAATTTCGTTAATGATTTTATTGATGATACATTATTTTCAACAAACAAATACTTATTATTAGTTACTGAATATGATTGTACAAGTTGTATAAAACAAGGATTTAAACTTCTAACTTTGATTGATAGTAAATATGGACAAAATAAATATAGTATAATAATATCTTCTTTTGATAGAAATCTACCAAACGCAAAATATACTGATATGATTGTATATGACACAACATTTCAAGTTGGTAAAAAATTAAATTTTATTCCTACTCCAGTTATAATTAAATATGTTTCTTCCTTTATAATCATGGATCTTTTTCTCCCTGATTTAGATAATAATAGTAATTTTTACAATTTTATTAATTAGTATTGTTATGAAAAGAATATATATTTATGTAATAATATGCATTTTACATTATTCAACATTGGGTAACTTTAACAATCATAATATAGAGGCCAATTTCTTTTACCAACAAGGCTGCCCGGATTGCAGCAAGATGCATACAATACTGGAAAATATTGAGCCTGATTACAACATTGATATAAAAATGTTTGACACTCGGGAACCAGATAATATCAAATTGCTGCAGAAATTAGCTGAAAAGTACAATTCTCCTATGGGTATACCAAATATTTGCTGGTCAACTTATACAGGTATCAAAAACAAAAAGGAAAAGC
Organism: Fidelibacterota bacterium; assembly: GCA_021734005.1. GTDB lineage: Bacteria > Fidelibacterota > UBA2242 > UBA2242 > JAFGTP01 > JAIPHI01. Next base: position 16,699 of record JAIPJV010000005.1, on the reverse strand, counting down.
AATAAACAAATCTAAAGAAATAATGAATATGAAAATTAAAATAAATTCAACTGCCATCAGGCAGATGAAGAATGAAGTAAAAAACTATCTCAAGATGATCCGGACATCGAGAGGATAGGAGTTTAAGTTAATGTTAATTTTAATTAAAGGAGTGTGAAAATGAAGATTACAAAAATTATCACCATTGGACTCTTTGTGGTAGCTATGATTCTGAATGTTTCTGTGTACGTTGATTCGGGAAATAGTCAGAATGCTGATCTTTCAATTGGTGATTTAAGGATTAGTTTGTTTGAAAAAGCATATGCTTCTTCCGGAGATGGATGTTGGGAATGTGCTGAGTGTGATTGGGGCTTTGCATGTTGCGGATGTGCAGTAGCTTTATATTGTGATGCAGTACCTGGTGTAGGTGCAAGATGCAGGTGTGAAGGGACTGGTTGGACTTTTAATCCTTGTTAAATGAATTAAGAATCTACTCTGGTTGAATTCAGAGTAGATTCTTTTCATATAGGAGATTTCAATGAAAATTAAAACCACTATTTATATTTCATGTTTAATTGTTTTAATGCATTGTGGAAAAGAAGAACTTCTAACAAAAAAACTTTCTCCATTTAATAAAATATGTTGTTTACAGGATAGTATATTCTGGAGAAGTGTGGAAGCATTAGAATATAAAAATGGGATAATATATATCTCTGATATATTCAATAATAGAATATTATGCTATAATGAAAAAGAAAATAAAGTCATTTCATTAGGAAGAGCAGGAAAAGGACCGGGAGAATTCGTCTATTCATCTTGTACTTACATCAATAATAACAAAATCTATGCGGCATCATTAAAAGAACATAAATTAAATATATATTCGTTAGTAAATCTTAAATTTATCAAAAAAGTAAAAATCCCTACTAGATTTATCGGGCTTTCAAGGTTTGCAATTGACAATCTAGAGTATTGTTATACAACTGCTTATAAAGGAAATAAACCAATTTTAAAAGTAAATATAAATAATACTCATGATTCAACCACTTTAGGTTCATATGAGCTCAAAAATGAAAAATCTGGACAAATAAGAAGTGAAAGACATATATTCATATATAAGAATAATATAATTTCCTTACCTAAGTTTTCATCCTTAGTAAAAAAGTATAATCAAAATGGCATCCTCATAAGTGAATTAGATTTATCAGAAAAAAATAATCATATTAGAGATTTAATCCAGAAGAATAAAAAAAATAGAAATAATAACATTAGGTCACGGAAAATATTATTTATCGATGCATATCTTTCTGGTAAAAAATTATATATAGTTTCTAAAAAAAATATGATCGATGTTATTAATATAGAAGATGATTTAGAATTGATGAAAAAAATCATATTAGATAAAAAAATAGTGTTAAAATCAATTTGTGTATCAAATAATAATATTTTACTAGCTCATTGTGCAAGGTCTAATTGCATATACTTTTATAATTTAAATTATTAAGTTTTTGAAATATATGATATGAACAAAGGTGTATTAATGAGAAAAAACGAGATAATTATGCTTATTTTTGGTTGCATAGTTTTATTACTATCCCTATGGAATTATTCTAAAAATAAAGATTTTAATATTATTAAAGATGATTCTAAAATAAATAGTGTAAAAATTGATTCTACCTTAATTAAAATGAAAAAACAGGTTATTGGCCGAAAAATAGGTCATTTATCATCATTTATTAACGATTCTATAAATGAAAATTTTAATAATATCTTTTTATATATTTATTCAGGAGCAGATTGTGGAACTTGTGTAAAAAATGGATTTTTAATAACAAAAAAAATAAAAAATATATATCCTGAAATTCCTCTTGTTATTATAGGTTACAATACAAAAATAAATCTTGATAAAATAAGATTCGATGTATTGCATTCAAATATTTTAAATGATAAGAATGAAATAATAAAAAAACAATTAAATTATATTTATACCCCCTCAATATTTTTCATTAACTCAGATTTCATCATAAAAGATATAAGATTTGTAATTCCAAAGTTAGGTATTACAAAAAATATCTATCTATATTATTATAAAAAGTTATCAAAAAATAAAATTTCAGGTTAAATTTAGTAACTTTGAAATATAAAGTAACCTATAATGAATAAATTTAAATCAATTCTTCTAATCTCTTTTTTTTCTTTTATATATTCTTTTTCAATTTTATATGCAAACCATATTTTAAATTCCAATAAGAATATAATAGAAATCGTTTTCTTCTATCAAGAGGGTTGCCCGAATTGTATAAAATTGCATGAGTTAATTGAAGATATTGAACCAAATTATAATATAGTGATAAAAAAATTTGATACACACAAACAAAAAAATATCAAATTGTTCCAAAAATTGTCTGAAAAGTACGATTCTCCTATGGGTATTCCATTAGTTTTTGTAGGCAACCATTATCTACAAAAAGCGAACGAAGAACTATTAATTAAATATATCGAAGAAGCAATCGCAACCGATGCTCCATCTCCACTAGAAGGAATAGAATATAATGATTCAAATATTAGAAAAGTAACTCTTCCAGCCGTGATCGGAGCAGCAGCTGTCGATGCTTTCAATCCCTGTGCCTGTGCTGTTTTGGCTCTATTATTAGGAACAATTTTACTAGGAAGTAAAAGTAAGAAGAAAGTTTTAGGTGCTGGGCTGGCTTTTACCGCTGCTACTTTTATATCCTATACTTTGATGGGATTGGGATTATTAAAGGCTATTAGGATATCAGGCCTTCAGCAATATATCTATCTGGGAGCATCGATTCTAGCTATTATTCTCGGATTAGTCAATATGAAGGATTATTTTAATACTAAGGATAAATTTAATATCGAAGTCCCTGATTCCTGGAAGCCAAAATTGAAAAAAATGACTTCCGGAATCAGCTCCATTCCCGGGGCTTTTGGAACCGGGTTTTTGATAAGTATTTTCCTGCTGCCTTGTACTTCAGGGCCCTATATTGTGATTATTGGTATGCTGGGAGATCAGGCTACCAGGCTAGAAGCGATATTGCTGCTGATTATCTACAATCTCATTTTTGTTATTCCTTTTATTATTATCACATTAGGTGTCTCTCTGGGTTTTACTACAACTGCTCGAGTTGAAAATTGGCGTAAGAAAAAGGAGGGGAAGTTTCACCTGGCGACCGGGATTGCTATGGTGGCGCTTGGATGTTTTATGTTTGTGTATTTTGTCAAAGCATGAAGGCTTGAAAGCATTAAGGCTCAAAGGTACTAAGGCATAAAAGCATTAAGGCTCAAATGCTTGAAAGCATAAAGGCCCAAAAACGTATTCGGTCGGCGGTTTTCGGTCTTAAGTTGGCAAAACTTTATGTATTGATATTTTTTAGTAACTTGTATTAGAAGTGAAAAGATGATAAATATATTAAAAAAGTTTTATGAAAATGAGCAGCTACTATCTAAAATAACATTTGCAATTTTGATATCATTGTCTTCATTTTATTTATTCTCCTGCAATAATAACCCGAAAATCACTAGTTCATATTATTCTGAACCAATAAATGAAAAGGATGTTTTTTCTGGTAGAAATGTCCATAAAAGTTTTGTTATACAATAATTTGATTATCATCAGGTATTGTCAAATGATGCGTTAAAAATGAATACACCAACACTGGAGAAACATACCGATCTAAAATGGAGTAAGTTAAAGCAGAATGAAAATTATATAAATTTTTCAGAATTCTTTCCGGATACTTCTACTACTAAATCTATTGTCCATTTAATTGATATTGTTAAAGTTAAACATTCGGGTTACTATCTTATATCAATTGGCTCCGACGATGGATTTCAGATTTGGGTAAATGGCGATTCCCTGGGAACTGTAGATAAGGGTAGAAATCTCAATAAGGATGATAATTTTATCAAAGTGAAGCTGCATAAAGGAAATAATAAAATATTATATAAGGTTCATAACAGAAGGGGAGTCTGGTCTTTATATAGAAAATATAGCAAAAATACAGTAAAAAAGATAAATACTGAAGTATATTCGGATTTACTCGAAACATGTATCTTAAATGACAAAACAAAATATATAGATATCAAAGACTACAAATTTGCAGAGCAAAAATTTCAATTAAGTACCCTGGATAAACCCCCTATTATTAAAATTGAGTGGCTGGATTTAATCGATCTGAATTCAGAATTTAGAAAAATATATCGTACCGGACTTCCTAAAGGATTAAGAATTCCACCTGATTTCAATAAAGGCAAAATATTTAAGATAAGTGTATATAAAGGGGAAGAGTTGCTATATACAGAAATGATTCCAGTATTATCTGAAAAATTCATAAATAAACAGCTAAAAAAGATTAACTCTGAATATTTTGATTTTCCAATTTACAGATCCAGAAAGAATGCTATAAATATATTTTACAATCCTGATTCATCTAATAATGAGCAGAACCGTAAATATTCTACAAGAATGAAAGCGCAAACCATATATAATTATTTTAAATTCAGACAACAAAATCAAAAAATATATCATAATTTCCCCGGGCCCAAAATCATGGGTTACATATCAAAATCTGATAGTAGTCTTCAGACCTATAGAGTATATATCCCGGATCAGAATAATTTAAATACAACTGATCAAACTTTCCCTATAATAATTCATATACCATATATCAGGCAGGAATCACCCGGGTTTTTAGAATACGTAACCGGCTATAGTAATTATTATATGAGTAAATTATCACAATTAAGCACTTTATTCCAGACAATCATTATAACTCCATATGGTAGAGGTGCAGCAAACTTCAGAGGAAAAGCCAAAGAAGAGATACCTGCTATATTGGAACAGGTACAAAAATATTGGTCAATTAATAAAGAGAAAATATCATTTCTAACCAGTAGTTCAGGAATAATTGTTACTTCAGATTTATTATTATCCTATGACTTCCCCATTAAAAATATATATGGACTTGCCATAAAACCTAAAGGGATGAAAAGTAAATGGGAAATGTTCTTCGATTATATAAATAATAAATACACGGATATTACATTCTATATCACAAATGGACTCGAAGATGATATAGCACCTATTCAGGAAGTTAGGAACTGGATCAAAATAGGCAGGAAAAATAATATCAATGTTAATTATACTGAATCAAAATATCTTGGGCATGTTCTCGATCTTGACCTTTTTGATAAAATGCTCATTAAGAATGCCCAAATTAATAATAAATAATCAATTTGAATTAACTGAGGTAGTCCATGGAATTAAGATTAAAGGATTCCTTTTTTATAATTACAGTATCAATTTTATTGCTACTATATCTGTATAAATTATTACTTAAGAAGAATATTACTATTTTTAAAACAATCAAAATAGATGACCATTTTTTCATCTTTACCGGAATAATTATTCTATTAATTACTTTTATACTATCCTCAAAATCAAAGTTAACTCTATATACAAACTACAATTACATAAATAAATCCAGCCAGCAGATCATCTCCCCAATAGAAAACGTACAATCAGAAGATATTGAAGATACCTATGGTGCGCCCAGACCAAATGGAAGAGTCCATGAAGGGATCGATATTTTTGCTCCTTATGGAGCTCCAATACATAATGTAATTGATGGCACCATTATTTATAAAGGCAGGGATAATTTAGGCGGGAATGTAATAAAGATATTAGGTGAAGATAATAGAATATATTATTATGCCCATCTTTCCGGATATGGTAAAATAGAACAGGGTAAAGATGTTATAAAGAACCAGGTGATAGGTTTTATTGGTAAAAGTGGCAATGCCCACGCCACACCTCCCCATTTACATTTTGAGATTATGGAGATTCACTGGCTATTCCCTCTTAGTTTTGGTACAATAAATCCTTACCCGGAATTAATTGAAGCCATAGATTCTAAGATAGTTAAGTATGTTAATTAGCAATCTTTTAACCTTTTCCTTGTGATTTAAACATCCATGGATTAACTTATTTTTCGTGGTTATGATGTTGATTTAAATTTTATTGAGGGTAAATATTTTTATCGTGCCAAAATAATGATATAATACTTAATAATTCTATAGGTTTAATTCATGCAAAACTGTAAACTTTTTAAGCTGGCCTTAATATTTATTTTTACTATTTTATTATTCAAATGTGATCAAGATGATAATAAAAGCAAAGACAATCTTCCCAAACCGGAAAGCCAGGGGCTCGAAGTTCAGGCTACGGTGGTTAAAAAAGGTACTTTAAAAGAATATATAGAAACCTCAGCAATTATTGAAGCCCGCCAAAAAGGAGATATTACTTCCCGGGTCAGTGCTCCAATCAAGAAAGTATTAGTTACGGAAGGACAGATAGTCAACAAAGGTGATACACTTTTTGTCCTTGACGATCGCCAAATAAAAAACAGACTCACAAGCAACCGCAGCGATTTCATTAAAGCGGTTTCAGAACTTGTACTTGAGCTGGAATCGAGCGGCCAATCAGAGGCTGTACCAAAATGGAAAGATTATAGACTAAAGGCAGCCAATAATTTGTACAATATACCCCTATACCCGGAACCCAAAACTGCCAAAATGACGGTAATCCTTTCCCGGCTGGGAATTCAATCCGAATATAATACAGTTAAGGAATACGAATTGCAACTCAAAAATTGCTTTATAACAGCTCCTTTTTCAGGTACTGTATCAGAAATCCAGGTATATCCAGGAGCCCAGATTGCTACAGGATCCGAACTTTGTAAAATAACAGACCTTTCTGCCATGCAGCTGAATATAAATATTCTGGAAGAAGATATTGCCAACATAGAAAAAGGAACCGAAGTAGATATAATTGGCAATAATCACAAAAAAACAAAAATTGCCACAATCCTCCCGGAAATTGACGAAAAAGGACACACCGGAACAGCAATTGCCTATCTGGATAATTCCAATTATCACTATAAAAATGGGCAACACCTGCAGGTTCGTGTTGTTAGAGATAAATATTATAACAGACTTTATATTCCCCGTTCTGCCCTTTTGAACCGAAATGACAGGGATCTAGTTTTTCTGGTAAAAAAGGGTATAGCAAAATGGTATTATGTTAATCTCGGTGCAGGAAATTCCAGTTATGTTGAAATATCCAGAGCAACTCAGACAGGTGATCCCATCGTTCCTGGTGATACAGTAGTTACGGGTGGGCATTATTCCCTTGCGCACAACGTACCTGTTAAGGTCAATAATTTCTAACGTTCGGGAGCATGAAGGCTTGAAAGCACGAAAGCACAAAGGCTTCGAAGTACTAAGGGTTAAAGGCCTAAAGTATCAATGCTTAAATGTATTAAGACTAATAGTTAATGAAAATGGAATAAAATTGTTACTTCAAGAAAACATAAAATATAACACTTACAATAAACCCTATAGCCATTACACTTTATTGCTTTTATACTTTCGTGCCTTCATGCTTTTATGCTTAAAAAAAGGAAGAAAAAATGAAAAAGAAATCTGCATATTTTGAAAAATTGGACGTTTGGAAAAGATCCTGTCAATTAGCAGTCAATATATATAAAACATTAAGTGATTGTAAAGATTTTGGATTAAGAGATCAGATTCAGAGAGCTGTTGTTTCCATACCTTCTAACATAGCAGAAGGAGCAGAAAGAAATTCAAATGCAGAATATATCAAATTTTTATATTATTCAAAAGGCTCTGCTGCTGAATTAAGAACACAACTATATATTGCCAGAAAAATAAATATAATTCCTACAGGGAAATCAAAACAATATATACAGGAGGCAAAAAATATTTCAGGAATGTTGCAAAATTTAATCGCCCGCATTAAAAAAGATGCGCAAAGGCACAAAGGCTTGAAAGCGTAAAGGCTCAAAAGCATTAAGGCTTGAAAATACCAATGCTTAAATGTATTAAGACTAATAGTTAATGAAAATGGAATAAAATTGTTACTTCAAGAAAACATAAAGTATAATACTTACTAAAAACCATATAGATCCCATTTCCCCATAAAAAATTTTATTGCTTTTATGCAAACCTTCAGGCCGTTACACTTTCATGCTTTCACGCTTTCATGCTTTCACGCTTTCACGCTTTTATGCTTTTATGCTTTTAAGCCTTGACGCCTACATGCTTTAAAAATAATTTAAATTGAGAATTAGACCATGTTTGCAATAAAACGCCCAATAGCAATATTCATGTTTACAATCGCACTGGCTATATTTGGCTATCGCTCCATGCAAAATATTAACTTATCCTTTTTACCGGAAATTGAATATCCGGAATTTATAGTTGTCTGTAACTATCCCAATAGTACCACTGAAGAAGTGGAAAAATATATTACCCGCCCTATAGAGGAATCAATATCATCCCTTTCCGGTATCAGGGATATTATTTCTTATTCAAGAGATGGGCACAGCATAATAAATCTTCAGTTCCACTGGGATATTGATGCCCAGTATACATTGCTAAGAATTCGAGAAAAAATTGAAAGTGTAACAGATCGCTTCCCCGCAGAAGCAGAAAGACCCTATATAATGGATTTCAATCCCGGTTCCCTACCAATTATGGAGTTTACTTTCTCGGGTGATTGTAAACTGACTGAGCTTTCCAATTTTGCAGAAGATGTTATTAAACCCAGATTTTCTCAAATAGATGGGGTTGCCAGTGCCGTGATAAGCGGTATGCCCGAAGAAGCCATCCAGATAATTTCCAATCGAAAAAAATGTAATCAATATAAAATCAGTCAATCCTCAATTGAAACGGCCATAAGACAAAACCTGCCCAACAAGTCCTTTTCCCATGAAGTTAAAGTCGGCTATGCCAAACATAAATTAACTGTTGAATTTCCAATTGATAATCTTCAGGATATGCTCAATATCCCGGTGAAATCCAACCGGGGCAAGACTATTAAACTGGGAAAGATTGCCAGGATCAAAAAAGCACCCCTCCCATTTTATGCCCATTCTTATAATGATACAATTCCTGCTTTAAGTACCAGTATATATAAAGAAGCGGGAGCCAACTCAATAGAGGCTTCTGAGCGGGCAATCAGAGAGATTGAAAACCTGATTGAGAAATATCCCGAGTTTAAATTTCGGATGATTAAAAACCAGGGTGATTATGTAAAACAGGCTCTAAATAGTTTGAAACAGTCCATCGGACTGGGAGCTATTTTAGCTTTTCTTGTGATATTCTTATTTTTAAAAGACCTGCGCTATTCAATAATCCTCTCCAATGTAATTCCGGTAAGTCTTCTTCTTACTTTTAATGCCCTGTTTCTTCACGATATAACTTTCAATATAATGACACTGGGAGGACTTGCACTAGGTATCGGGTTAATTGTTGATAATGGAATTGTAATGCTTGATTCTATAAATAAGAGCTACAACGCCGATAATAAATATAATTCAATTTATCAGGGAGTTAAAAAAGTAAGAAGGGCAATAGCGGGTTCTACATTTACCACTATTGCAATATTTTTTCCTATAATTTATGTCAGGGGATACGCAGCTGTTCTTTTTAAAGAACAGGCTCTGGCAATTATTTATGTTATTATCATCTCTTTTATAGCAGCCTTAACTTTAATTCCATCTGCCTTTAGCTCTTTTACTAGAGATAAAACCAAAAATTATAATAATCTCCAGGAATATCCCAAATTTAAAAGGATATTGATTAAGATAATCCGGTTTATTATAAGGTTGCCGGCTTTACTATTTAAATATGGGGGAATACTCATATCAAAAGCTCTCCAGCCACTATTTTACGGATTTGATTATATCTATAAAAAGACCGAAAAATTATATCACCAGGTTTTAAATAAATTTCTGGATAATAAAAAATATCTTTTCATAATTCTGGCGGGTTTAATTGTTATTGCCTATGCAGGATTTAAATTTGTTCTTACCAGCCGATATTGGCCTGATGTTCCATCTCAAAGAGTTGAGATACAGGTGGAAATTCCAGGAGAATATCCCTATAAAGAAATAAAAAAAGAAACGGTTAAAACAATTAGCAACTTTCTCCAAATGGAATCGGTGGAAAATGTAGTAACCAAAACCCATGATCCTTTTACCAGTTCAACTTCTATTCAAACAATTGGTTTTACTCCAGGATATTATACTCTCTCTTTTGCCCTTAATTTAACCGAACCAATTAATACTGCTAACTTCAATCGATCCGGATATAAACAGGTCATCACCCTTCCCTATGAACAAATTACAATAACTCACCCTACACCTTTAAGGAAAGAAATGTCAGACCAAAAGGGTAAAAATTTTATTGTCTATTTTAAAGGAGAAAATAAAAAGCAGATAGATATATTAATCGAGAAACTCGCTGATTATTTAAAAAATGATACTGAAGCAGAGGAGATTGTTATAGATAGAGGAGGAATAAAAAAAGTCTATTTTGCATCGCTGGATAATCAAATACTGAAAAAATATGACTATGATCCACTCAAGGCAGCCGGACATCTAAAAACAATTACAAGTGGAAACAGAGCAGGCTGGTGGCAGATTGGCAGCCGTAAAATACCGATTATGCTCCATTCGGATTCCATTGGAGTTAAGCCCCTGTATGCTATTATGGATGATATTAACGATCCCTCCAGAATTCCGGTGCGTAATGAGCAAATTTTCACAACAAGTTTATCCCGTAAAATTTTAGAACAGAAAAGGGTCAATAGGAAACCGGTTATATCTATGGAAGCACATGTAAAAACCGGTGATTTAACAGATGTATCAGGTCAGATTAACAATTGGATCAGAAAACATCAGGTTCCCGGCGTGGATATATTCATATCAGGAGAAAGCAGAAGAATAACCCGTTCCTTTAATGACCTTTATAAAGCTTTTCTGCTGGCAACTATTATTGTGTACTTAATATTGGCAGCCCAGTTTGAATCTTTTCTGCATCCATTTAATATAATATTAACCGTTCCAATCGGGTTGATGGGATCCATTCTGGGATTGATGATATTTGGATTGAGTTTAAATGTAATATCCCTGATCGGGATTGTTATGTTAATCGGTATTGGTGTAAATGATGCGATAGTGAAGCTTGATTATATGGTATATCTTAAACAGAATGAAAATAAAACCACCAGAGAAGCTGTGCTACTTGCCAGTCGTGATAAGTTCCGACCGGTTATAATGACCACCCTGACAACCATAGTTGCCATGTTACCAATGGCTCTGGGATTTGGGGGTAATGCAGAAATAAACCAGCCTCTGGCAGTAACAATAATAGGAGGTCTGTTTTTTACAACTGTTCTTACATTGTTTATCACTCCCACGGTTTTTGAAATTATGGAAAAAGAACAGTCTTCGGTAGATGGGATTCAGTCCTAAGTTAAGAAATGATAGAGGTATTACAATTCCGAATAGGTATAATTATTTAATTTATATATTCGCCATTATTATTAACAAAAATTTGATAACAAATATAGAAGGTCAAATATAATTAAAAATAACAAAATAAAGTCATGAAATTACTTCGCTGGATACTAAAACATCCCATATCGATCATAATCTCAGTTATTTTGATTGTAATGATTGGAATTAATTCCTTTCTCCATATTCCTATTGAAATACGTCCAATAAAGCAGGGCGGATTTGGCCGGGAAAAGAAGCAAGAAATTCAAATTTCCGCACTCTGGAAAGGCCAGCCATCAGAATCGGTGCAAAAAAATATAACCATGCCAATAGAACAGGAGTGTATGCAGGTCCGGGGAGTAAGTGCAGTTACTTCCTCAACCACCGCTGGGAAAGCCTATATTACCCTGGAATTTCCGGCTGACGTAGATAAGAAGTACCTTTATGTCAGTATAAAGGAAAGATTAAGCCGACTACAAAAGCAGGATGAGTTTCCAGCAGATGCCTCCCTTTCTGTTCAGCCAGTTTTTAAAAGTGAAGAAGAGAGACAACAATTTAAGGAGCCCTTTTTTGAAATTCAAATTAATGGCCCCCAGTCCTTAAATGAACTCAGACGAATTACAGGGGTTAATGTTATTCCTTTAATTAAAAGTGTAGAAGGAGTTAGCCATTGTGATATTTATGGAGGGTCGGACGGCTTTATTCAAATCCAATTGGATATGGATAAGCTGGATAAATATAATATTGGTCCCACTCAGGTTAAAAATGCTCTCAATGAAAATTTCCAGTATCAGGGATTTGGTAGAATTCAAAACAAACATAATCAATATCTTTTAATCTTTGACAATCGCCCGGAATCAATAAAACAGCTTACCGAAATAAAAATAATATCAGGATTAAAATTATCAGATTTGAGTCAAATTCACTATAAATATAAACAGCCCACAACCATATCACGCCGTAATTTCATGCCCCTGATAACTGTAAAAATATTTAAGATCCCCGGAGTAAATGCTCTTGACTTTGCCGCTAATATTAAAACAAGGCTGGGTGAGATAAGAGCTTCCTTACCCAATAATATTGAACTGGTAATCACCTCTGATCAATCAGGGGCTTTAAGAAAAGAACTGAAAAGTATGTGGGTCCGCAGTGGTGCTATTCTAGCTGTTGTTTTCCTTATATTGCTGGTTTTATTCAGGAAGTTTTTTCCCTCAATGATGATATTAATGGTTGTTTTCCTGTCTTTTTGCAGTGCCTCAATATTTCTTTATTTTACAGGCTATACTATCAATATTATTACCCTGGCAGGCATTGCCCTTGTTTTTGGAATGCTGGTGGATAATGCCGTGATTGTTGTAGAAAATATTCAACACTATCTTAAACTGGGTGAATCACCCTATTCAGCGGGTTTGAAAGGTACCCGGGAAATATTACAGCCTTTATTGGCTTCTTCTGCAACCACAATATTGGTTTTCTTTTCGCTTTTATTACTTGAAGATCGACTGGGTAATTATTATCAACCAATGGCTTATGTTCTGGGGTTTGCTCTTTTTACTTCCTTAATTTTGGCCATCATTCTGATTCCGGCAATTTTCATCCGTTTCCCCAATAAATTTACTCCCTCAAATAATAAATCAAAAAAGCGAAGTGGTAAATATTATACCGGCTTTTTAAAATTTATACTAAAGAAGCCCGGTCTGGTTGCCCTTATTTCTATTCTAATTTTTAGTGGTATTATCTGGTTTTTTATTAAGAATATTGAAAGCGGTGGCAGATATTATTATAGACCGGGCGAATTGGAAACTTCCGTGAGAGTCAGTGCTCCCAAAGGCGTAACACTGGAGACTTTGAATAAGATAGTTCATTCTTTTGAAGCAGTGGTTGCCCGGGAAGAAGTTGATTGTGAAACAAGAACGGATATAAATGAAAATACGGGATATGCAACTTTTAATGTAAAGTATCCGGATAAATACAGCACCAGGATCCTTCCCTATAAAATCGAAGCAAATTTAATTGGCCAGGCAGTAGACTATGCAGGAGTAGGAATTTATATTCGAGGTATGTTTCCCAAACCCTATTCAAATGGAGGTTATCGTATTTATACCCAATACAATTCTCGTCTAAAATTAATTGGCCCTGATTATAATCGGCTCTGGAAATTATCAGATTATATCTTAAAACAGGCCAAAAAAGATAGGCGGGTTGGAGAAAGTATTGTTACACCTTCTGACCGGAATATCTGGAGACTGCGTTCAGGAGAACATAATTTTCGTTATGGAGTAGATTTAGACAAAATATGGAGCAATGATCTTTCAATAAATACTGTACTTTTTTCTTTATATCAATTATTCCCTGAATCCTACTGGAAAAAAGAGATTATTATAAACAACAAAAAATATCCTCTTGAGTTAACCTATCGTTCAGATTTAACAGAGCTGGAGAATATAAAAAAATCTATTCTCAGGATACCGGGACATAAGAATGTTTATTTTAAAGAAATTACAAGTTTGCTTCCTGAAAAACATATCCAATGGATAGACAAAAAAAACCAGCAGTATAGATTTACAATTGCCTGGGAATATAGAGGTGCTCATCAGCAAAAATCTGAACACTTAAAATCCTTATTGAAAAGTATAGAACTCCCGCCTGGATATAAATTAGAGGAGAGAAGTTGGTCATTTATGACGGAAAAGGAAAAGAAACAGATTAACAAACTAATCATAATCGCCGCTCTGGGTGTTTTTATGATCCTGGCGGCGCTGTATGAATCTTTCTGGCAGCCCTTTGTAATCTTTTTGAGTGTTCCTTTTTCCTTGATTGGTGTATTTTTGATGTACCTTGTTTTTGACAAATCTTTCAATCCCGATGCCTATATAGGAGTTGTGCTTTTGCTGGGCATTGTGGTTAATGATGCTATTGTCCTGGTAGAAAGAATCAATCAATTATTACCCGAGGAAAATAATTTAAAAGATGCTTTAGTAAGAGCGGGAAGAGAAAGATTCAGACCGATAATGATCACAACCATCACCACTATTGGAGGATTAATTCCAATATTTTTTTTAAGCTCCAGCAATACAACCCTGGCAGGAATACTGGAAGAACTTAGTTTTATTATGGTAGGAGGAATGATTAGTTCAACATTATTCACCATAAGCCTGATTCCAGTTTTTTATTACATCATTAAAAAATTAAAGTCAGTTTTAATTACCAGCTGAATTTCTGTCTTTTAATTATAAATAAGCAATTAAATAAAGGTTAGTTATGGTATCAGCAAAAATAAGTAGATTGGTAATTATTTTCTATTTACTTTGTGGCATTCTATCAGGAAAGGTATATAAGTTTGATCTGGATAAAAGTTTGGTGAAGGCCATGGAGAATAGTTATCAGATGCAATCCATTCGAGAGGAGCTAAAACAGGCAGAACTAAACTTGAAAGCAGCAACCCACATGTTTCGTACAAATGTTGATATGAACTTTACTTTACCAGGTTATTCTGAAACAATTCAACAATTTCAGGATAGTCTGGGAACCTATTATACTCACATAAAACAATCAATTTATGAAGGTAATCTTACAATCAGCCAACCTTTGCCAACCAATGGTAAGATTTATATAAGAACCGGAGTTTATACTTTGCAGGACTTTCACAGAACAAGATCAGATGCAAAATTATCTACAAGGATTGGATTTCATCAACCTCTTGAAGCGTTCTTTACATATAATAGTCTGCAGGCCTCCTTGAAGGAGGCAAGACTTGCCTATCAACTTCAACAAAAGCAATTAGAAAGGGCCAGACTGAACATTGAATATAAAATAACCAATTCTTTTTATCAGCTGGTAAAAACAAGAGAAATGAAAAGAATATCAAAGCAGGCTTTAAAAAACCAAAAGGAGGCCTATGAACTTGCATTAAATAAATACAAAGCGGGTCTAATTCCAGAGGTACAGGCTCTTCAGATGGAGGTGGATCTCGGTGAAGCACAAAATAATTACCAGAACAATTGCGCCAGTGAACGTCAGGTCGCTAATGATTTTAAACAACTGCTAGATATTTCTTTGTCGGATTCTGTAAATTTAGATTATGAGCTGGAATATGAAACCATTTATGTTGATCAAGAGAAGGCCGTAAGAATGGGATTGCAAAATCGGCTTGAGATTGAGGAACAAAGAATAAATAAAAAACTTGCGAAATTAAATATTAAAGAACATAAGTTAAATGGTCAAATAACAGGGAGCATATCAGCTTATTATGATTTTCAGGGCGTAGAAAGAGGAGTCCTCCACCCCGGTTATTATGATCTATTTAAGGGAGCATATCGAAATCTAGCTGATCGCCCCGGGAATCGGGGGGTATCATTGAATATATCTATTCCAATTTGGGATTGGGGTGTTAATAGAGCTAGAGTAGAAGCTGCCAGGTCGAGACTCAGACAATCAAAGTATGCTATTAGAAATGAGAACGTGAATGTTAAAAAAGATGTAATTGCAACTGTAGATAGGATCAAAACCAGCCTGGATAATCTAAGATTACTTGAAAAGAATGTAAAAGTAGCAGAGAAAAGCTATAATATCAGTAAAAAAAGATTTGCCAATGGAGATATAAACAGTCAAGACCTTGCACTTGAAAGAGACCGCCTAAATAAAACTTATATTTCACATCTTGATGCATTTATTAGTTATAAGCTTTCATTGGCAGATTTAAAGAGAAAAACCTTTTATGATTTTAAAAACAACAGATCGATCTACTGATATAGTTAAATAGTACGCCTGGGACTTTACCTGCTCTATCCCATTAAAATTTATAATAACAAAAACATTGAAAATAGGTAAAAATCGTATTAAAACAAACTTCCGAAAACGTATCAATTTAAACTTCCGGTAACATTATTTCCATCTATACAATACAGAGCCCTGATTTTGCGATCCCTATAAAAATAATAGATTTGAAAATAATCACCATCGCCATCATAAAATCTGATTATAAATTTGTCACAGTCAATATGTTCAGCTAGTTTAATTAATCAAATTCATTAATTAAATAATAGGATACGGCCGTAGGATACGGAATTTTATCGAGGGGAATATATGTTAATATATGTGAATAAATGTAAGTAAAGCCCTCCCCTTTTTAAATTTACCAACATAAATATTTTATGTAAGTCTCTGACAATCAGGGAAGTAGAGCATAGGGGAGTCCCCGCCTGACTGAATGTAAAAAATACAAGGAAAGTTTTTAAAACTCTTCATAAACAAAATAAATAGACTGGTTACTATTTTACCATAATTCAGTCATTCAGGCAGGGAACCCCTGCTGAGGTATTCCTTAAGAAATC
>JAIPJV010000136.1 GCA_021734005.1 Fidelibacterota bacterium | reverse complement strand
AATCCCTTTTGCTTATTCTTCCCACCAGATCCATTACCTGTTCCATCTCTTTGCTCTTATAAACAATTTCAGTCTCAGGAGATAATTTGTCCATCTCTTCCTTTAATCTTTTATTTTCTTCAACCAGGTTAATACGTTCTTCTATTCTTTTTAACTTTATCTCAAGTTCTTCCATCTCAATAGGTTTAGTAATATAGTCCCATGCCCCTATTTTCATTGCCTTTACAGCATTTTCTATAGTTCCATAAGCTGTAACTATTATAACCTGTATCTCTGGATTTATCTCTTTAATTTCTTTTAAAACCTTAATTCCATCCATACCCGGCATCTTATAATCTGTAACAACCACATCAGCATATTCCTCTTCCAAAGTTGAGAGACATTCTTCCCCTTTTGCGAAACTTTTTACCTCACATCCAAGATCTTCTAGAAAATCATTTAATATATTTCTCTGAGATTCTTCATCATCGATCACAAATGCAGTTAAAGATAACATAAATTAATTACTCCTATTTCACTTTGATCATCCTTACATACCTTATTTTTCAAAATATTTAGCCTGGGTTAATCATTATGACAGGGGTAATTGTATAGAAAAAGTCGTTCCTTCTCCTAATTTGCTATCCACCTTAAATTCCCCATCATGATTGCGAATGATCTTATATACTTTAGTTAAACCAATTCCTGTTCCATTTTTCTTTGTAGAGAAGTAAAGATTGAATATTTTGGATAAATTCTCCTCTTCAATTCCAGTCCCATTATCTGAAAAATTAATTTCTACTTTATCATCTTTTTTTACAAGTTCAATATTAATTCTTTTATCATCACTATTTTCAAGTGCTTCTATGGAATTCTCAATAAGATTAATATAACACTGTTTTATTTTTTCTCTATCAATATATAGGTAGTAATCCTGATTATAATCTAATTCTACTTCAACACCATTTTCATCTAATTTATTTTTATATATATTTATAACCTCATCTGTTAATTCCGATAAATTAGTTTCTTCTTTATTAAGGGGTAGAGGCTTTGAAAAATTGAGAAATTTTTGGATGATTTTTTCTATTCTATTTATTTCCTTCTTTATCAAATCTACCATATTCTGTACTTCTTCGTTTTTATCAGATATTTTCCTTTTCAGTCTTTGAATAGTCAGGGATAAAGCATTAAGAGGATTACCTATTTCATGAGCCACACCAGAAGCGAGATGATGAATAGCATTCTGTTTCTCTTTTTCTCTTAGATATTTTTGTAATTCATATACCTCTTCTGTCATTCGTTCTTTTTCCTTTTGTAATGTTTCTACTGTATTTCTGGACATAGCATAACTAAAAACAATAAATCCTAGAATTATTAGTATAATTACTCTTACAAAAACATTCCAGAGAGCTGATTCCTGAACCTTCTGTATTGGTGAGAAATCCAGACCTATCCGAATAACACCGCTATATTTATCAAGTACCGAAAAAGGCATAGCCGCTTCATATATTTTTTCGCCTTTAAAATCAGAAAACCTGTAATCAAATACATTCTCATTAATCACCTTTTTTAAAAAAGAATCATAATTGACAGCAGATAAAGAATCAACTCTCTTTGATGCAGCAAGTATACCCTTCTCATTTTGTATAGCAATATAAAATATTGATGAATCAGAAACAACGCTATTTAAATAATTTCCTATGCCCCTTTCCCTATTAAACTCTATTAATTCCCGCATGCTATAGTCCGCTATTATCACTCCGCCTTTAGCCCTTTGATATAAAATGCGAACTAAATATCTATTAGAATTCGCGCCAATAATTTTATAACGATTATTACTATTAATAAAAGATTCAGTAGAATAATTTAATTTGTACTGCTCCTTATCATGAGTAGAGAATTCAACATTTCTATCTCGGTCTAAAATTCTTATTCTTTTAATATCACTATTTTGTATTAATTTTTCCAGAAAATTAGAACTTATTGCACTAATAGAATCCTGATAATTAACAAATTTCATCGTAGAAATCATCTGCTCTCTTACCTGAGCATTAAGATAATCATATCCAAGTAGAGAATTCTTACTGGATTGCTTTACAGTACTCGTAATGTTTTGTGAGGTTTGTTTCATCAATTGGAGTACATTATTGCGACGAGATTTATACTCCAGATATCCGGAAGTCAGAAAGAATAACACCAAAAAGATAAACAAAAGTGCAACATACCTTTTATTCAATTTAATTTTATCAAATAGTTGCATAAAATTATTTATAATAGGTTAGAAAATTATTTATGATATTATAAATTCATCAAATAGGTCAGATCTAGACCAAGAGCTATCTTATCATAGGTAAAATACACATCATTGGAAGTATTTTCTCTATAGAAAATATAAGATTTTATTCTAAAATTATTGGATCTGCCAAAAACACTCTTAAATCTATATTCAGCTGATAGATTGATTTTATATCCCTCATCTATTCTATGCGGCTCAATTATGTTATAACTACCATTTTCTACTATCCACTCTTCCTGGGCGATATTATATTCATATACAGGCCGGTTTAAATATTTACGCCTAAAATAGTTAAATTTGAGAGCAAATATAGAATTATTAAAAATCCTTGTTTTGACATTTGTGATCCAATTCCAGCCAAGATAACCAAAATAATCATCAATAGGACTAAAACTGCTAAAATTTAATTTATCCGGATTATCTTCGGAAGGATTATATTGATAGCTGAATTCAGTATATGCACCTATATCTCTAGAAATTGATTGAGCAATTCGAAATTTTCCCTCTAAAAGCCAAAGGGTATTTATTTCCTGGATTTGTCCGGAAGTATCCTGGTAGCTTAGAAAATCTCTATTTTTGTAGCTCAAATATCCCCTTAATGTAGTTTTAGTAGGTAAGGAAGTATTTATCATTGTCCACAAATCATTTTCAATATGCCGCCATGATTCTACTTCAAAAAAGTTCTTATAATTAGAAACAATACCCGTTTTTAAATAAGTACGGTTAGAAAAATATATTTTTAAATTAGTAAATAATCTTGAATCTAAATAATCGTAGTATGAATAGAGAGATTTATTTTTTCTCCAAAGCCCTCTACCACCAAAATACAGATTTATATTATTAGTTATATTTTGATAATAGTTAAAACCAAATTTCTGTTTATACCTGTTATATTTTACACTATCCAGTAACTGAGTTGAATTTCCTTTATAATACAGTGTAAAATTATTATTGTGATAAGATACTCTTAATTGAGGAGCAATATATTTGTCTTTTATCTTTTTATAGTTATTGGTAAGATTATTTGTATATCCCGAATTCGTATTAAAATCAATTCTCCAATCTGCATTAACAATTTCAAAAGACAAAAAGAAAGCTAATAATAAGAATAAGCGTCTGATCATATATCACCTTTCTGCTTGATATTCGACTCTATAATGACAATTTAGTCTCTATCCACCCAAAAATCAAAACTAATTTCATTCTCTGATATCTGGTGCTCCCGGTGTATCATCTCCATCACCTGGAGAACCGGGTGTATCTCCTTCTCCACCAGTATTATCAGGAGAACCATCACCACCATTATCAGGATTACCTCCATCATCTCCAGGTATATTTCCTTCTCCTCTTTGACCGGGTAAATCATCCTCAGGATCTGCTCCTTTTGGCCTTCCTTTCTGTCCCTCTTCCTGTTCCTGTGCATTTCCTTTTCTATCCATTTCATCATCTCTAATTCCATCCGGCATTCCGCTCTGACCGGGGCCAAAGCGCCTATCATTAAACCCATCTCCATTTTCATCAATGAAATTATCAAATCTTCTGTGTTTTTGCTCTTGGTGTTCCCTAGCTTGTTCTCTTTTTTTCTGTGCTTTTTCTCTACCTTCTTGAGAACTTTCTTTGCCATCCGGAGCTACAGCATCTTCTTTAGAAACGTCTTCCATGGCATTATCATTGAATCCATCACCATCTTCATCAATAAATCCTCTATCACCGGGTTGATTTTCTCTGTCTGAACTTCTTTGCTTCTGTCTTTCTCTATTTTCAATTCGTTCCTGTACTTCTTCAGACTTCTCTTCTCTATCCCGGACTCGTTCTTCCTCTTGCTCTTTTTCCGGTGTTTCATCCTGTCCAATGCTAATGACAGGACTGGCTGCAAATAAATATATTAATGTAAAAATAATTAACGTTACTTTTTGTTTATATCTCATGGTTTTTCTCCACTTTAAATTTATATATGTTCATTAATTAATATCCTCAATTACTATGCCAGAACATTAAAATTTTTTAAATCAGTGGAGAGATACCTCAATTCCAATATTAACATTATAATATTAAAAATTTCTTTCGAAAAAATACAGGTTTTCGTAGAATAATATTTATTTTTTACGAATTTTTGAAAAACGTTAAAAAATAACCCGAATAACTTAAAACTAATTGTCAGTTAATTTTATTTTTATAAAGGGAAGAGTAAATAATAAAAGTCCTGTTCGCACAGGACTTTTATAAAATTCATATGTAGTTAATTATCTATTCATTCTTCTCGTGCTTCCATAATATTATCTATTATACCATAATCCTTGGCTTCTTCTGAATCCATAAAAAAGTTTCTATCACTATCTTCTTTTATTTTCTCTTTATCCTGACCTGTAAAATCAGCCAAAATCTTATTTAATTTTTCTCGAGTCTTTACCATTTCCTGTGCGTGAATATCAATATCTGTCGCCTGACCTTCTACACCTCCGAGTGGTTGATGAATCATCACTCTCGAATTAGGCAGTGCAGACCTCTTACCCTCTTTACCGCCAGCAAGCAATATAGCACCCATGCTTGCTGCCTGCCCCATACAAATTGTCGAAATATCGGGTTCTACAAATTTCATGGTATCAAGGATTGCAAGACCTGATGTTACTTCTCCACCCCGGGAATTGATATATAAATTAATATCACTATCAGGATCTTCTGCTTCAAGAAATAACATTTGAGCTATAACTACACTCGAAACCTGGCTTGAAATGGCATCGCCTAAAAATACAATACGTTCTTTTAATAATCTGGAGTAAATATCATAAGAACGTTCTCCCCGTCTGGTTTGTTCAACTACATAGGGTATATATGTCTAATCTTGAAACGGGACGGGATAAATACATTCTTATAGTAGCTGTACTCTTCTCTATAGAGACGATATCCCCTGCCACCAAAATAACAAAAAATGGAAAATAAAACCAAAATGCAGTCAACAAATAATACGATATCAAATATCCATTTACTGGAGAGCCATAAAATAAAAAGGACTCTTTTAAATTTGAGAGAGCATTATTTTGTAAAGAAAAGCCCGCTTCCTTAACCAGAACCATAATCAATGGTATTAGAATAGCAATAGCAACAAAGCCTATATAGGTTCGCCACTTACTAAATATTTTATATATTTCAAAACTCGTTGTTTTACCTAATTTCAATATAATTACCTTTCCTCATTAGTATTAAGTAGAGAGAGATAGTAATTTTTTAATGATGTCCTTGGAATCATTCCGGATATTTTAAAATTATTGTTTACAAGAAGCTCAATAATTTTATATCTATCTTCAGGAGATACATGGATGTTTAATCTATCGTTTTTTAAAGATGCTTTATTTACATAAGACTGATCCATTAATAAATCAAGAGCCCTTTTTGGATGGTCAACTTTAACTTCTGTAGTAAAGAGGTCAGTCTCGGTCAACAATTTTCTGACTGAATCCTGGACAACACTTTTTCCATGATCAATGATAGCCATATGCGAACATATTTGTTCAACTTCTTCTAATTGATGAGAAGTCAAAAAGATAGTACCTTCTTGCTTCACTACAAAATCTCGAAATATCCTTGTTACTCTTTTCATCCCCTCAGGATCTAGACCAGAAGTAGGTTCATCAAGAACTAAAAGATCAGGATTATTCAATAATGCTTGAGCAAGACCTAATCTCTTTTTCATTCCATGTGAATATTTGCTAACTTCTACATTTCCTTTTCCCTCTAATCCAACATACTCTAATAT
>JAIPJV010000135.1 GCA_021734005.1 Fidelibacterota bacterium | reverse complement strand
CACTGTGGGGAACGGAACCGTATTTTCGTAGATCAAGATACCATTGATACTCATCCAGGTCCATATCTTCCTCTTTCATACGACCAAGTAACATATCGTGATCGTCTTCCCTTTCTGAACCGCCGATGATTTCACCATAGCCTTCCGGAGCGATCAGATCGTCACCTAATACTATGTCAGGATTATCTTTCTCACGCTTCATATAAAATGCTTTGGTCTCTTTGGGCCATTTTTCAATAAAAACAGGCACATCGGAATCGGCTGTTAACATTTCTTCATCCTGGGCGCCCAGGTCGCCTTTTTTATCTATATCAGAACCTTCTGATTGTAAAAACTCAACCACTTCAGCATGAGTCATACGTTTGAAAGGAGCATCTGCATTTTCCAGAGCTTCAATATCCCTTTCCAGGATTTCCAGTTCTTTTCTATTATTTTCTAGGACTTTCCGGATAACATACCGGATCAATTCTTCCTGAATATCCATATTTTCTTTATGCTCGACAAAAGCAGCCTCAGCGTCCATCATCCAGAATTCAGTAAGATGCTTTCTGGTATGTGATTTTTCAGCCCGGAAAACAGGACCAAAATCATAAACTCGATCCATACTCATAATTCCTGCTTCCAGATAGAGTTGCCCTGACTGGGAAAGATAGGCAGTCCCTTGATCAAAATAAGGAACTTTAAATAAAGTAGTAGATCCTTCGCAGGCATTAGGGGTCAAAATCGGGGAATCGAAGCGAATAAAGTTATTTTCGTTTAAGTAGTCAGTAATTCCGTAATAAACTGTATGCCGAACTCTCTGAATAGCCCACTGTCTTTCAGATCGCAACCAGAGATGGCGATTGCTCATTAAAAAGTTGACACCATGGGATTTCAGGGAAATAGGATAATCATCATCGGGAATCTGAATCGGTTTAAGATCAGTTACAGACAATTCATAACCTCCGGGAGCCCGGTCATCTTTTTTTATAGTACCTTTCAGTTCTAAAGATGATTCCTGCTTGAGAACTTCTTTTATATTGAAAACTTCCTCTGAAACTTCACCTTTGACTGCTGTGCCCTGAATCATTCCAGTTCCATCACGAAGAATTAGAAACCAGATTTTACCGCTGGAACGTAGATTGTGCATCCAGCCTTTGAGCAATACTTCTTCTCCTACATGTTGATCGACATCTTTTACTAAAACTCTGTCCATTTTAACTCCATCATTTATTTTGAATTTGTAAATTAGAATAACAATTGATCATGAAAAATTACCAGATCGTTAATATTGAATTGATCACATCATCAGTTAAGTTATTGAGAGCCTGATCAATAGCGGCTTCCCGGGTTGCGTCGGTCGCACCGGTAGGATCATATTCGCCTTTACCGGTGAATTGTTTTTCGATTAAATTTTCGTCTTCTTTTTTATCGTACCATTCTAGTTCTATTGTAATAGTCACTTGATATTCCTCGACCCGTTCCCCTGTTTGGGAAGATTCATAAACCAGAGGTTTATCCTGAATCGATGTAATCGTGCCGTAAAGAATAGAATTGGCCCGCTCCCGATCAGTAACATTAAGAATGTTTTCTCGAATGAAATTAATTTTGACCTGATCGGTAACAATTTCACCAAGGTTGAATTCCGCAGTGTTGTTCTGGAATTCCGGAATCGCGATTGAATTAATGTGAGACGGAATTGTCCCTTTAAAACTATAATACCAGCAGCTGCTGAATAAAATTATAAAAAGAAATAGGATTAGTAATTTTATTGAAATTCTGTTTTTTTGTCTCATTCTTCCAGATCATATTTTTTAATTTTTCTATAAAGAGTACGTTCGCTGATATCAAGAGCACGGGCAGTTTTTCGCTTTTGGAAATTGAATTTATCCAGTGTCTCTTTTATCAGTTCTCGTTCCACATCTTCTATAGTGACGTCTCCGAGTTTATTTTTATTAATGAGCGGAGTTTCTTCCACTGACTCGAAGCCACTTTCTTCGTGCTCCTCCCTGCCCTGGGTTCGGATAACATCTTCCGGCGATGGACGGAATTTGGAAGGCTCGTATTTTTGCAGAGCTCTTTCGCCGGAAGGTAGAAGGTCGGGGACTTCATAACTTTTGCTCATTCCCCCCAGGCTTTCTTTGATTTCGTTGACATCCCGCCGTAATATGAACAATTGCCGCAAAATTAGTTCTCGCTCCGCAGATTCCTGTTCATCGTAGTGCATGGCCATTGGAAGATTTCTTTTTGTGGAATGGTCTTCTCTTTCCATCTCCAGTTTGGAAGCCACCAGACTGCTATCGATAACTTCACCTTTATTTAAAGTGATCATACTTTCCACAAAATTTTTCAACTCCCGCACATTACCAGGCCAGGAATAATTTTCCATGATCTCCATAGCATTAGGCGAAAAGCCTTTGAAGGCTATGGAGTGACGATTGGCAAAGTGGAGGGCGAAGTGTTTTGCCAAAACTGAAATATCTTCAGGCCTTGTACGAAGGGGAGGTGCAGTTATCTTAATAGTTTTAATTCGATAATAGAGGTCTTTGCGAAAGCCATCTTCTTTTTTAATTTCACTTTCCAGATCTTTATTAGTAGCAGCAATTATCCTGACGTCAGTTTTTTTGGATTCCGATCCGCCGACTGGAATAAATTCTCCTTCTTCGAGAACACGCAAAAATTTAACCTGCACTTCCGGTGGCATTTCACCGATTTCATCTAGAAAAATACTACCGCCATTGGCAGTTTCAAAGTAACCTTTGCGATCATCAACTGCGCCGGTGAATGAGCCTTTTTTATGGCCGAAAAGTTCACTTTCCAAAATTCCAGAAGGAATAGCTCCACAATTAACTTTGACCATTTTTTCGTGTTTGCGCAGACTATGGGTGTGAATGGCATTGGCGATCAATTCTTTGCCTGTGCCAGTTTCTCCTGTGACCAAAACTGTGATATCTGTTTCAGCAATTTGAGTTATAATCTGAACTATCTCTTTAATAGCATCCGATTCGCCAATTAGACCAAATCGCTTTTGCAATTTATTTATTTCTCCAGGATTCATTTCTGTTCCTATAATTTATTATTTAATCCTTTGGTAATGAGTGATTTAAGCAAGTCAATTACTTCTTCTTTTTAAGATATTCCTGATAGCCAATAGATTCTAATTCGTCTGCAATACCCTTAACTTTTTTAGACATATCTTTTTTATAATCTTTATATTTCTGGCGGAGTTTTTTATCAGAAGTTCCCAGTATCTGGATAGCCAGCAGCCCTGCATTTTTGGCTCCGTTAATGGCAACAGTGGCCACAGGAACTCCTCCCGGCATTTGGACAATAGAATATAATGAATCAAGTCCACTTAATTTTGATGTTTTAACCGGTACTCCAATGACTGGCAAACTGGTAACTGCTGCAACCATTCCAGGCAAATGAGCTGCCCCACCGGCACCTGCAATTATTACTTCCAAACCTTTTTCTTCTGCTTCCTGGGCATAATTGTATAATCTTTGGGGAGTTCGGTGGGCTGAAACCACTGTCAATTCATATTCTATTTGAAATTCATCCAGTATTTTCGCTGCTTCTTTCATAACTGGTAAATCGGAATCACTCCCCATTATAATACCAACAACAGGTTTCATAATTTTTTCTCCCTATTTTAAATTAACCTTGCTTCTTACCTTTTATTTCAACCTTTTCACTGGCTTGGAGGGCTCTGTCTGTTGCCTTCTGCAAATTGTCATCTGTCACAGTAATATGGCCCATTTTTCTGCCAGGTCTTGCTATTTTTTTGTTATAAATATGGGTTCTAACATTTTGCAATTTTAAGGCCTGTTCAATTCCAGTTACAACAGCTTCACCCTCATCACCAGTTCCTAAAATATTTCTCATTACCGAAGGCTTGATCAGAGAAGTATTACCTAAAGGTAATCCGGTTATAGCACGAATATGTTGCTCGAATTGGGATGTTACACAACCTTCTATTGTATAATGACCTGAGTTGTGAGGCCTTGGAGCAATTTCATTAATCATTAATTTTTGATCTTTGGTAACAAACATCTCAATGCAAAACATTCCAATACCACTAAAGACTTCTAAAACCTGATGCCCAAGATGCATGGCTTCTTTTTCTAATTGATCAGAAATATCAGCTGGAACCCTGGTCTCGTATAAAATATTATTTCTGTGCTCATTTTCACCTACTGGATAGACAACAATATTTCCTTTTATATCCCGGCAGGCCAGTACTGAGATTTCTTTTTCAAAGGGGATGAATTCTTCAACCATCAAAGGCAATTTGCCTGCGCCTAATTCTTGATAAGCGGATACTACCTCTGATTCATTATTAATTACTGCATTACCTTTGCCATCATAACCATCGGTACAACTTTTTAACATTAATGGATATGAATATTTATCGGCTGCGGCTTTGATATCCTCAATAGCAGTCACTTTAATAAAGTCGGGGACAGGAATATCCTGATCAGCCAACCGCTTCTTTTGGGTGTATTTGTTTTGAATTATCTCCAAACTTTTTGCTGTTGGGTAGATTTTGTGGCCTTCTTTTTCTAATTCTTTTAATATTTCTACACCAATATGTTCGAATTCATAGGTTATTATATCAGCTTTTTTTGATAATTGTCTAATCGCATTTTTATCATCAAAATCTGCTATAATATGTTCATCTGCTATACTGTCGGCCGGGCAGGAAGGAGTGGGGTCGAGGATAATTATGTAAAAACCCATTTTTTTGGCTTCTAAAATCATCATCTTGCCTAATTGTCCGCCACCGATAATACCAATTTTTTGTTTAGTCTTGTCGGTATCTATCAAGATACAATCCTTTACTTTTTAGATTCGTCATTATCCAAATGCTTAAGAGCCTTTTGACCAATATCATTACGGATATGAAAATCATCAAAATGGATTTTCTCCACACCAACATAAGCCTTATCAATAACTTCTTTATAATCATCACCAAGAGCGGTTACAGCCAGCACTCGGCCGCCATCGGTTAGTAATTTGCCATTTTTGTTTTTTGTCCCGGCTTGAAAAACGATCATATCCTGGTCCTGATTCACTTCTTCTATTCCAGTGATCTCTTTTCCCTTTTCATATTCAATAGGATAGCCGCCTGAAGCCATAATTACACAAAGAGCTTTTTTGTTCTTCCATTTTATTTCTTGATCATCAAGCTGTTCATTTATCACAGCTTCTGCAATATCTACTAGATCGGTTTCCAATAAAGGAAGCACAACCTGGGCCTCAGGATCTCCAAATCTGACATTATATTCGAGAACTTTGGCTTTGCCATCTTTTATCATCAAGCCACAGTATAAAACCCCTTTATAATTAATACCTTCCTGCTGGAGAGCCTGGACTGTTGGAATTAATATATTTTGATAAATGTCTTCCATTAATTTGTCAGTGACAATGGGGGCTGGGGCATATGCTCCCATACCACCTGTATTGGGGCCTTTATCATTGTCGTAGGCAGGTTTGTGATCCTGTGAGGGAACCATTGCTTTAATATTATTGCCATCTACAAAAGCTAATACTGTTGCTTCCTCACCTTCCAAATATTCTTCTACTACAATTCTTTCTCCGGCTTCACCAAATTTATCATTAACCAATATTAATTTTACAGCATCTACTGCTTCCTTTACAGTTTCAGCTACAATTACTCCTTTGCCAGCAGCCAGGCCTTCGGCTTTGACTACAATCGGAGCGCCAATTTTTTTTATATAAGAAATAGCTTTTTCTGGATCAGTGAAAACTTCATATTCCGCTGTTGGAATACTATAATCTTTCATCAATTTTTTTGAAAATACTTTGCTACCTTCCAGTGCAGCTGCAGCCTGGGATGGTCCAAAAACTTTTAAGCCTTCTTTTTCAAACTTATCTACAATACCTTCTACTAATGGTGCTTCGGGTCCGACAAAGGTCATCTCAATATTATCTTTTTTTGCAAATTCCAATAAGCCTTCAATATCGGTATCTGCTATATCTACATTTTTGGCAAAAAGCTCAGTTCCAGCATTTCCCGGTGCACAATAAATATTATCAACC
>JAIPJV010000134.1 GCA_021734005.1 Fidelibacterota bacterium | reverse complement strand
GCCCTGCAAGACTTATTTTTCTGAGAATGGTTTGGCGGTTTGCCCTTTTGCTTATTTTGGGATAATGGATGGGGGGTAGCGGATTCTTTTTAAATTTTGAGGAATGATTGGATTCTCCGTTGAATTGTCAATAAAAAAACTGTTTCGTAATCCCGGTCTTACAAATTCAGGCTATTAATCTAAATCCAGTTCATTCCTGATGACCACACTTTTTTTGAGTAGAATTTTCAAAAATAATTGGCGTCAAATCCAAAAATTTGCTGACAATCTTTTTTTTCTGGTTTCTGCTTTCTGGTTTCTGCTTGAATTCCCGATATCCAGCGGGATTTCGCTTCCTACCCCGCCTGCCCGATGAGATCTCTAGTATTTAATTGGGTTAAATATTTTCTTTAATTTAACAGAGACGCTCAAATTCTGGACCCGTGAAACATATGCTGGTAATAATTTGGCAATATGTAAAATAAATTAATTTATTATAGATTTAAAATAAAAATCAGCTTTTCATATATTTCACCGGGTTCTGCTTTTTGCTTTCTGCTTTTTTTTATTTTTCCTTTTCCCACTCCTCCATATTCCCTTTTCCCTATTCCCTTCCAGCCACTCCCAGAGTAACTAAACCCATCAACCTTAGCCTAAGCCTCAAATTTAAGATCAAATCATCTCAACATTATCATTTTTATCAAATCATTATTTCTAGGCGTAGCCATACGGCAGAAATACATACCGCCCGGCATTGGTTGCCCATCCTGATTTGTACCGTCCCAGGTGACTTCATATTGACCTGCTTTCATTTTTTCGTTAACCAGAACGTCAACCTTTTCACCCAGAACATTAAAAACCATAATTCTCACATTGGTGTAACTACCTACATAATAACTAATCCTGGTTACATTATGGAAAGGATTAGGCGAGTTTTGCAGGAGCCGAGATTTTTTACCAACATTGAGGTATTCCTTGAAACCTATAGTAGTGAACATATAGGCATTGTTCTCGCCCGGGGGCATAGCTGTTGACAAACCCGTATTATCTTCAGCCTCCACCTTCCAGAAATACTTACTAGCACTTTTTAGAGGTGAAGCAGGAATATATTCAATTGTATCACCTTCAGAAGAGGCAATCCGGTTCTCAATAACATTCCTTCTAAACAGGCTGTCAGTACTGATCATAATGCTGTATTCCAGAGAAGATTCAGGATCAGGATCAGAACTGCGCCGCCATTTGAAACTAACATCTGTCTCCACAGAATCAGTGCCATTGGCCGGTGAAATAAGGGCAAAAGGACGGGGCGGTTCCTGATTGGAATTGACAATAAATTGCTGAGGAGGTGACCACTCGGAGCGTTTGCCTTCCAGATCAACTGCGGCCACCCGATAGATATAAGACTGGTTTTCATCCAGTTCAGGCAAGACGATAGATGTTCGGCCTGCTCTGCTTTTTATAGTCTCCGATTTTTTACTTTCCTTTCTGGTGCCAAAATAGCGAGCCGGACAATATTTCACCAGATAATAAAGATCATCAGGATCGTGATGGGGATCATAATCATCAACAGGTCGCCAGCTCAATTTGGGCTCTCGTGTATCTGTAGTCATATTATTCCGCAGCACAAAGCCTTTGTTAACTTGCTGAGGCGCTTCACTTTTAGCATTGACAACAAAAGAGTCAACCCTTGACCATTCAGAATTAGCACCTTTGCTGTCCACAGTTTGAATACGGAAAAACCATTTTTTGTTTTCATCGAGTTTCTTGGTGATCTTGACTGAATTAGCGCCCTTTTTGGATTGATAGGAAAACAAATCATAAGTTGAAAAATCAGGGCTGCGGGAAATTTGCACAGTGTATTGTAAAGTACGGCCAAAATCCATGAAATCAGGATCCCGGGCTGCTTTCCAGCGCAAGACCGGTGTCTGAGTTGAAACCATTCCCCCACTTTTTATATTGATGTATTTTTGAACAGGCTGAGGCGGGTCATTGTGAGTATTATAATTCAGGCGGGGATAATTGCGATAAAAAGGTGATTTAAGGCCTTTTTGATCAACAGCTGCAATTCTCCAGTAATAGAGTTCATTCTCCTTAAGTCCAGTGCTATCTATCTGGCCAAACTCAAAAATGGCAGTTTGCGACTCTTGATCAATGACCAGATTTTTCTTGTCAATTCTATGCCTCAGATCAATACTCTGGAAATATTTATCATTGTCAATGTCCAGAATATAATCCAGTTCTTCGCCAGGATCAGGATCGTGGGCCAATTTCCAGCGAAAAACCGTGCTATTATTGAGTTCCGACCAGTTTTCCGGCGACAAATATTCGACCGGCTTATCCGGTGCCTCGTTAATAAAATTAATATAGAAACAATGCCGCTGAGACCAGGCCGATTCCGCTCCATGCATATCAATGGATTTGACCCGCCAGTAATATTTTCTGTTTTCCATCAATTTTCGATCTAAAGCGAGTCGATTGGCACTCATCTCGGTAGTGCGAGTGATGTAATTGGAACCGGAAAAATCAGGCCGCCTGCTGATCATGACTTGATACATAATATGATCATTGATATCTGGGTCAGTAGCAGGATACCAGCGGAATATAACGGGCGCGGAATTGATCACACTAGAGTCAGGATTCAGGCCGATCGAAGGCGGTTGAGGCGGATTATTGATATTGTCGTCATATTGAAAAACTGCTTTTTGAGAATTGTTAATAGCTTCGCCACCCCAGCCATCAAAACTATGAATAATGACCCGGTAATAAGCACCTTCCTGAAGCCGGTTTGGTTCATTGATAATGTTCACAAGCTGGAGTCGAATTATGTTCTGATAATTATAATTGAGCCAGTCCATTTTTTCATTGAGCGCTTTCTCAAGCAATTTTTGGGTAATGGTAAAACTAGCCAGAGTTTCCGTACCGCTATAATCTGCAATTTCTACCTTAAAACTAATTTTATCGTGCTTATCTTTATCCCGGGGCTGATGCCAGATAATAAAATCCTGGGGTTTTAAAATCTCTTCATTAGAAGGTGTCAACAAAGAAGCTGGCTGAGGCGGATGGTTGCCTGTGTTGGCGATAATTTTTTCTACCTGCTTACTCTCTCTGCGGTCGCCATGGTCATCAACAGCAACAATTCTCCAGAAATAAAGTCGGTGGTTTTCAATCTCAGAAAAATTATATCTGGTTTGCTTTGCTGATATTTTTTTATTGATAACTGTTCGTTGAAAGGCGCTGTCGGTCGCAATTTCCACATAATAGTTGTCTATACTGCCGCCAAATTCGGCCTCTGCATCCCAGGCTGCCTTCCATTCCAGATCTACTTTTGTGATGGCGAGAGTATCTTCAACCGGGATCAAATTAAAACTCAGAGGCGGATCATTTCGGCGATTAACAAAAAATTGTAGAGAATCAGCTTTTGAAAAGCTCACCCCATCCGAGGCCTGAACAGTAGCTGTAAACTGACCATTCTCCTGCCATTTGCGAACCATAGAAATCTGAAAAGTATCAGATTGTGATGTCGTTTGAAACAGCGTATCAGTAACTAGGGCATGCCGTGATTCATTCCTAATTTTGATTCGGTAAGAAAGTTTTGCCCGTGAAATCTGCCGATCTTGAGAGGCCTGAAAGCGAAAATGAACACTATCGCTGGTAAAAACGGTACTCTGTTGATTGAAAAATCGGGAAGCCTGGGGAGGCGTATTTATAGTAAAATCCAGAGTATCAGGCTCAGACCAGCCCTGGTCAGGATGACGGGCTTCGATTACCAATCTATAGCTTTGACCGGGAACCAGCTCATTTTGAGAGGGCGTGTCAAAATATTTGCGGGAAGTTTCCTTGAATGTCTCTCCGACCAGCAAAGAATCCCGCTTATCACGTCTGGCCAGCAATTTAATTTTAATCCGATAATCAACCGCCTTGTCCGAATAATCCCAGATAAAAGTCGGCAAAGTGGAAACACATTGACCTGAATCCTGCTCACCGTCAAGACGAAGCCCGGTAATAGCAAAATTATCCTGGGCCCGGGCCACATTAACTCCTGCAGCCAGAAAAATAATTAAAAAGAGGCTATAATATTTTGCTGTATTCAGACTCATATTATAATTCAGGGTATGCTTAATTTTGCAAACCTGTCAAATTGAAAGTTTGGGCTTCTTTGATAAAACTGGAGAACATAGTCATTTCGTCTCTATAGGGCTTAATTCGAATACGCATATCATATCTTTACATATTTTACTATTTGGCCCTCTTGTTTAATAATTTTTCATATAGATGGTCAATTTTTTGCCGCAAATCTTCCAGGTCACTATTGTTCTCAATAACATAGGTGGCCCGTTTTTTCTTCTCTTTTTCCGGCATTTGCAATTCCATTCTGTTTTCAATCTGCTCCCGAGTCAAATTGCCCCGCTCCAGAGCTCGCTTGATCCGAATGTCACGATCTGTGAAGATCAGTAGAGAGTAGTCCACCAACTTTTCAAAATCGCCTTCAAATAAAAGCGGCACGTCAGCAACTACAACCTTGTTATCAGCCTCCTTTTCAACAACAAAATCCTGAAATCGCTTTCTGACTCGAGGGTGAATTAGACTGTTGAGAATGGACTGATTGCGAGGGGAAGAAAATGCCGCCTCAGCCAGCTTACTTTTATTGAGTCCATTGTCAGTGATGATATCCGGGCCAAATTCCTGAGCAAGTTTTTCCCAGATTTCAGGCGAACTAAACAATATATCTTTGGCCACTTTGTCAGCATCGAAAACAGGGCAACCTTTTTCCTGCAAAAAGCGGCAGGCTGTTGATTTGCCCGAGGCCAGACCACCAGTTACTCCCAGTTTGATCACATTCCTCCTAGAAATTTCATGCGAAGTCATGCATAATTCCGGTTACAAATTCTCCAGCACTTCCTTGATATTGGCGTAAACTTCTTCCGGAGTGCCTTCAGAATCCACGTGTTTGATTTTGCCGCTGCCTTTGTAATAATCGATTAATGGTTCAGTTTCCTCTTCATAAACTTTGAGGCGGTTTAGAACAGTTTCCTTTTTATCATCGTCGCGCTGAACCAATTCTCCACCACACTCATCGCAAACGCCTTCTTCTTCCGGCGGCATGAACAATAGATTGTAAACCTTCTTACAATTTTTACAGGTGCGCCGGGCAGTCAAACGTTCTACAATAATATCCCGGTCAACTTCCATCACAATAATTGCATCAAGTTCTTCATCGTGTTGATCGTAGAGTTTATCAAGACCTTCGGCCTGGGGAACTGTGCGGGGGAAGCCGTCCAGAATATATCCTGAAGGTGCATTATCGCCAAACAATTTTTTGTCCATCATTCCCAGAATAACTTCATCGGGAACCAGATCGCCTTTATCCATATATTCTTTAGCCTTTTTTCCCAGTTCAGTATTGTTGCTAACTTCAGCTCTGAGAATGTCTCCAGTTGAGATCTGGACAGTGTCATAATCATCACAAATTTTCTGCGCCTGCGTTCCTTTACCTGCTCCAGGTGGTCCCAGCATAATTAGTTTCATTTTCTTCTCCATTTTTATTTATTTTAATTTGTTCTTTTTTCTAGTAATAATTTTTATAAATGACTTCAATTTTACATCAAAATGCCGGCAATTGAGGCCGTTATCCAGGAAGCAAAAGCGCCTCCAAACATGGCTTTGAGCGCCAGTTTGGAAAGATCAGAACGCCGGGATGGTGCCAGAGCGCTGATTCCACCGATTTGAATACCAATACTGGCAAAATTAGCAAATCCGCACAAAGCATAGGTTGAGATAACTTCGGCTTTGGCACTCATGGCCCCTTGATTGATCAGGTCGGCCAGACTACCATAGGCTACAAATTCAGTTAGAGTCAATTTAATACCCAGCAAATTGCCAACCTCGACCGCATTTTTCCAGGAAACGCCCATTAACCAGGCCAGAGGACGGAAAATCGTGCCAAAAAAGGTCTTGATGCTGCCGGGAAAAATGCCATCAAATTCGCCAGTCACCGGTGACATACTACTTACAGTTTTATAATTCACATACGTACCCTGCAAAAGACGGCCGTCAATTAATTTGTCAGCAAAATTTAGAATCAGGTCCAGCAGCCCGATCAAGGCAATAAAAGCGATCAGCATAGCACCAACATTGACAGCCAG
>JAIPJV010000133.1 GCA_021734005.1 Fidelibacterota bacterium | reverse complement strand
CTCACCCCCACTCAACCACTTCGCTACTTTTCCACTCGACCAAACCATAGATGAAGCAACCCGGCAAGTTGCTCTACAAAAACACTCAACTACTCGGCGTATTTCTATCCTATTTAATTGATATTAATTTATTTGAATTAATAACCCGAAGATTTGTCTCAGAATAATTTATTTAGTTTCTGTTTCGCAAAAAATTTATGATTTTATTTAATTATTTAAATTTTAATCAAGCTTTAAAAGCCCTTTAAAACCCTTTTAAACAATGTTTAAATCAATAATTTGTAGTTTAATTTTTCTGAAGGCAGTTTTTACAGATTCCTTTGAAATAACCGTGAATTTCTTCCACTTTGTGGCCTCTGACCATATTTTGGCCGGGTAATCCATGGGGACAATTAATATCTATATCATAAATCGTCCCACATTTTTCACATAAGAAATGATGATGAGAATCGGTCACAAAATCATAACGGGCTTCCTGCCCGGTAATTGTCAGTTCTTTGATCAGCCCCTTTTCCAAAAACTTATGAACCGTATTATAGACAGTTGTTTTTGAGATTGTGGGTACTTTTTCACGGATATATTCGTAAATCATATCAGCGGTAGGATGTTCCCTGTTTTCTTCAAGATATTTTAAAATGCTAAGACGCTGAAATGTTGGTTTGACTTCCTTCTCGTCAAGTAACTTTTTTAACTCTTTCATTTTTGTTCCCCTTCCAAAAGTAAATTAAGATTAGACTGCAACTATATCAACATGAAAAATTCAATATTTATAGCTTCCAGTCAATTCACTAAAGCCCCGAGTTTCATAATATTTTAATAAGGGAAATGTATAATTGATTTTCTGCTTACTCAAGATACTTATTGATTATTCCTGTCGACTGTAATAATTTTCGAGTACTGTTTTGAGCTCATAATTTTTTGAAAAATGACATTTAAATGAAAAAATACATCTATCTTTTTACAATTTTCTTTTTGTTGACAGGCAATCTTTTATCTGGTGAATATTTATGGCCAGTGCGGGTTTCCCGCCATTTAAGTGCAACTTTTGGTGAGTATCGCACCGGCCACTTCCATGCTGCCATTGACATAAAAACCGACCATACAATCCATCATCCGGTTTATTCAGTAGCCGATGGTTATGTCTGGCGGCTTCTTGAAACCTATCACGGCTATGGAAAAGCGCTTTATGTAAAATTGGATAATGGCAATTTTGCAGTTTACGCTCATCTTGATGGTTTTGCCGAAAAGATAGAAAAGTATGCTGACGATGAGCAACAAAAAACAGGTCGGTTCAAGTTTAATAAATATTTCAAAGCAGGCCAGATTCCGGTCAAAAAAGGAGAATTGATAGCCTATACAGGACAGAGTGGAACAGTCCATCCTCATCTCCACTTTGAAATTCGAACCCCTGACCACAAACCAATTAATCCGCTGCTTACCAATCTCTCCAAAAATGACGATGCTGATCCTATTATTAAATCGATTGCTCTGGTGCCTTTATCAACGGAAAGCCGAATTAACTATTCTCCTGAAATCCAGATATTTTCTGCTCATCGTTACAATTCAAATTACCGGCTCATCTCAGAAAATATTCCAGTTCAGGGACCTTTTGGGATTGAGATCAAGACCTATGACATCGTACGAGGACTTTATAATAAATACGGGCCCTATAAAATGGAGATGTTGGTCGATGACAGCCTGGTCTTTCATGTTCAGGCCGACACTCTTTCCTTCCAAAAATCTTCATTGATCAATTTTGACAGAAATATGGGGTTAATCGCTAATGGAGATGGCCGTTATATCCGTTTATGGCGGTTTTTACCGGGTGAACAATTACCTTTTTATAAAGGCCGTCACCAGGGGATTCTCCAGCTCGAATCCGGACGTCATAATATTGAAATTCGCATCAGTGATTTTAATGGTAATACCTCCCGATTAAATTTTTCTGTAGAACATAATTCAACCAGATTGCCAGTAATCCAAGAATTACAAAATAGTAGAGACAGTCTTAATTTCATTCTCAAAAGGGATTCAACTTACAATCTTTATAAAAGTTTAAAAGCCTCCTGGAACAGACAAACCGGCCAGAGCATAAGAGCAAGCCTTCGAAATTTTGAAATTGAGGGGGATCAATATCACTTCACAATCGATCGGGACAGAGATTTTTCTTATCTGCAACTGGAAACAAGGCCTGTCAATTCATCGGCCAAACAGATAACCTGTTTACCATTTAATAGCAAAAAATTGCAACCGGGAGATGTGGAATATTCTTTCATTCAAAATCCAGAAAGCTTTTTAATCAAATTTAATTGTAAGCAAGTTCCCGATTCGATACCTGAATTTTACCTCCACACTTCTGACAATTTACACAGAGTTAATTTGATTTCACTGAGCGCTGATCAATTCATAAGTAAACCGGCCGATTATCGTCTCTGGAATAAAGCTTTTGCTTTTGAATTACGGACAGCAGGCCGAATCATTATGCGGGAAGGCCTCAATTTAACCCATCTCAGCGAGAACAAATCATCACAAATTTGTTCCTCGGATTCTCTGTTTTCAATTCAATTTGAAGAAGAATCAGTGGCCCGCGACATATTAGTCAATGTAACCAGAGTAGATTCTGAATATTCTGGCGATAAAATTGTTTCACCAATTTATCAAGTTGATCCGCCCAATCCCAATTTGCTCAAAGCCGCCACAATTAAAATTGCCTATGATTCTACCTTTCAAAATTTAAGTAAAACAGGCATTTATAGTATTGTCGGAAATAATTATAGTTATTTAGATCAAAATATAGATCCAGTTGAAAATAATTTTTCAGCCAAAGCCGGAACAGGAAGATTTGCGCTTATACAGGATCTGGAACCGCCCACAATTGAGAACATTATCCCGGTCAATAAAGCAAGCTATTCCAATTATCAGATTGATTATTTACAGGCCGAGGTCAATGATGAATTATCAGGCATAAAAGATGACATGTCTATCTCAGTAAATCTTGATGGTCAGGAGGTTATTTGCGAGTACAATGCTGCAACCGATCGGATTCGATACAAAGTTCCCGAACTGGAGAGCGGTCGGCATCAGTATCAAATTTCTGTGACCGATAAAATGGGAAATACAACTAGTAAAAAAGGTACATTTTTTATAAACTAAATACCAGCAGGTGAGTTATGGACGAGTTAATCAAAAAATTATCAGAAGCAGCCCAATCAGCAGCAAAAAATTCTCACAGCCCTTTCTCCAATTATCCAGTAGGAGCGGCTGTTGTCAGTGAATCGGGAAAGATCTACAAAGGTTGCAATGTGGAATCCAGTTCCTATGGCCTCTCAGTTTGCGCTGAAAGGAATGCTCTGGCAGCGGCAATTGTTGATGGAGCCCGAGATTTCAAAGCCCTGGTCATTTATTCTAAAAATGGAGCAACTCCCTGCGGAGCCTGCCGCCAGGTGATCTGGGATATTTGCGGACCAATCCCTGTTTATTCTATTGACAAAAATGATAATGTCACAAAATATAACAGTCAAAAATTACTACCGGAACCCTTTGGAGCCAATAAACTGGAGTAAAATTTAATGAAAAATTCAATTTTAATAGGTATTGCAGGGGGAACAGCCTCAGGCAAAACTTCTCTGGCCAAAAACATTAGTAAGAGTTTCAATGAAGAGGAAGTTTGTATTATTGAACAGGATTCCTATTATCACGATGTCGGGCATCTTCCCAACGATCAGATTCATCATCACAATTTTGATCATCCCGATGCTTATGACTTTGAATTAATGATTGAGCAGCTCAAAGAATTGCTGAATGGCGGATTAGTCAATGTTCCAATCTATGACTATACCACCCATACCAGAAGTGATGAGACTATTGAAATCACCGGTCATAAGATCATTATTCTGGAAGGTATTCTCACGCTTGTTGAAGAAAGATTACGGGATTTGATGGACATAAAAGTCTATGTTCAGGCTCCTGATGATATCCGGTTTATTCGGCGTTTAAAAAGGGACATTGAGAAAAGGGGTCGTAGCGTCAACTCTGTGATTGAACAGTATATGGAAACTGTCCGGCCTATGCATCAGCAATTTATTGAAACTACAAAAAAATATGCTGATCTGATCATCCCTCAAGGCGGTCATAATGAAGTTGCTATTGATCTACTCACAACTAAAATAACATCTTTATTAAGAAATCTTAAAATATCTTCATGAGGAATTTTTATGGTAGCTGATTTTCACGGCATTCCCTCTGGAATGCAGGAAGTTATGGTAAATCGCGGCAATAAAAGCGGTTGGATAGAGGTAATTTGCGGAAGCATGTTTTCAGGCAAGACTGAAGAACTGATTCGGCGCCTGAAGCGGGCCAAAATTGCCAACCAAAAAGTAGAGATCATTAAGCCAAAAATTGACACAAGATATTCTGAAGAGGAGATCGTATCTCACGATAAATCTCGCATAGAATCCCGGGTTCTGGATGATAGTTCAAAAATTTATTCAGTTGTCAAAGATTGCCAGGTTGTTGGCATTGATGAAGTCCAATTCTTTGATAATGATATTGTTGATGTGTGTCGCAAACTCGCCAATCAAGGTCTGCGGGTCATAGTAGCCGGTCTGGATAAAGATTATCGCGGTGTTCCTTTTGAACCTGTTCCAGAACTTTTGTGTGAAGCTGAATATATTACCAAAACCCAGGCTATTTGTATGAAATGCGGCGGCCCGGCCAATTTTACTCAAAGAATCACAAAATCCAGTGAGCGGGTTCTGCTAGGAGCAAAAGATAAATATGAAGCCCGCTGTCGCACCTGCTTTGAGCCACCGGAAGAAGATTAAGGTAAAATTTATTTTATTCTGAGATTTGATATTTTCTTCGTAAGTATTTTGCAAGAAATCCGAGTTCATGATAAATATTTCAGGAGTTTTCTATGAAGAATAACACAGCATTAAAAATTCTGAATCCCATTCTTGGAATTCTTATTCTAAATCAGATTTTGACCGGTTTCTTTCATGATGCCATTTCCCACGCGGCCTTTGATATTTTTCACAAAGGCGGTGGTATTCTGCTAGCTGTAGGCATTGTCATTCATTTGATATTGAACCGAAAGTGGATCAAAGCCAATTTTTTCTAGTGCCAAAAAAATTGAATAGTAAAAACGGTTAATATTTTTCGAAGACCGCCAATCAGCCCATTGTATAATGTTTTTTGACCTTTTTATTAATTTTCCAGGTGCATTGCATTCCAGCTGGAAATGTGACCAGGTCGCCTTTCCCCATTTTGACAGGTTCACCATTTTCCGGAGTAACAACGACATCACCTTCCAAAAAATAGCAGGTCTCCTTCTGGTCATAAGACCAGGGGAATTCGGACTCTTCTTTTTGCCAGATTGGCCAGTCAAAAATTCCTTGTTTTTCCAGTTTTTCTTGATCAGGATTATGTTCAACCTTGATTTTACTCATGAGTTCCTCCCTGATTTTGTTGCTGAAATTGCTGGGCAAGTTTTTTGAATTCATGATCGGCATGCTCATAGAACATTTTATAGGATTCGCAAAAATGGCTGACATTATGGTCACGCGGGTCTTTGATGCGATCTTTTGTGCACCCG
Organism: Fidelibacterota bacterium; assembly: GCA_021734005.1. Lineage (GTDB taxonomy): Bacteria > Fidelibacterota > UBA2242 > UBA2242 > JAFGTP01 > JAIPHI01. Next base: position 538 of record JAIPJV010000133.1, on the reverse strand, counting down.
CCCCTACAGAGCTGGAGCCATTTGCAATTTTTACATTCATCGGGAACATTCAATTTCATTTTACCAAATTTCTTCTGCTTATCCGAATTGAGCATTTCCAACAGATTGTCATTTTTAATATTGCCCAATTTCCAATCCGGTTCCACAAAAAAATCGCAGGAATAAACATCGCCATTATGTTCCACAACTGCATAGATTCCACACTCTTTTTTGAGAAAACATTCCGGGGCTTCCCGGCCAACATATTTATGAAAAACTGCATCAATCAGGCGGATCGAAGTAGTCGGACGTCCATCTTCAAAGTCATCCTTCCACAAGTCAAATATAGTATTTAAAAATTCACCATATTTTCGCGGACTGGCAGAAAAAGGAGCAGCCTTTTTGCCCTGATTGTCCTGTTCAACTATAGGAATAAACTGCATATATTGAAAGCCCAGCTCTTTGAGAAAATCGTAAGTCTCTTCAGGATAATCGACTGAATAGTCATTAACAACGGATAGACTATTGACCTGAACGCCTTTTTTCATAAGCATTTCGG
>JAIPJV010000132.1 GCA_021734005.1 Fidelibacterota bacterium | reverse complement strand
TAAAACAATTCAATATACATTTGTGAGAGAATTTTAAGATTGTCGGAACGAATTTACACAAAAGAAGTCCTTCATTCCGAACGGGATGTGCAATTTATCAAGGGCGTTGGCCCCAAACGGGCTCATGCTCTCAAAAAGCTGGATATTGAGACTGCCGGCGATCTATTGTACCATTTTCCCAGGCGCTATCTGGACCGCAGTACAGTAGCAAATATTGCTGATCTAAAGCGGGGACAACAGGTCACAGTAGTTGGCAAAATTGAATCCAAAAATTATATCAAAACCCGGCGGGGCGGCTTTTTTCAACTTTTGATCAAAGACGAAACCGATTACATGCGCTGCAAATGGTTTAATGGCGCGAAGTATATGCAGAAATTGTTCAAAGAGGGCGAAACCGTAGCCTTTTTTGGCAAAATCAAATACTACAAAGGCTATGAGCTGATCCATCCTGATTATGATAAAATTGAAGAGGAGAACATCAATACCGGCCGAATTGTTCCGCTCTACGCTTCCACTGCCAAATTGAAAAAAATGTATTTGAACAGCAAAGGTTTTCGCCGCTTATTCCGCAAAATTTTCGAAAAATATAGTATCGATGTTGAAGAGTTATTGCCAAAGAAAATTCGTCAAAGCCAGGAATTACCTTCCGTAAAAACTGCCCTTCAGCAGATCCATTTTCCCGATTCTAAAGAAAAATTAAAAAAGGCCCGCAGAAGATTCATTTTTGAGGAATTATTTTATCTGCAGCTGGTCATGGGTTTGAAACGAGAGAGTGTCAAAGCGGTTAAAAAACAGTTTGAATATCAATCACCAGGAAAATTGCTGACTGGAATATATGAAAAATTGCCCTTTGAACTCACGGATGCCCAAAAACGAGTGGTCAAAGAGATTTGGCAGGATATGAAATCTGATGCTGTGATGAATCGGCTTGTGCAGGGCGATGTGGGCTCTGGAAAAACTGTTGTGGCTGTACTGGCAGCCGCCATTGCTATTGGGAATGGTTATCAGGCGGCAATTATGGCGCCTACGGAAATTCTTGCTGAACAACATTATCAGAATTTAAAAGAGATGACCCGCGATCTGGGAATCAATGTAGTTTTGCTGGTTGGCGGTCAGAAAAAAAGCCAACGCGAGGAAATATTGGAGCAGATTGCTGAAAATCAGGCCAACCTGATTGTTGGAACTCATGCCTTAATTCAGGATCAGGTGGTCATCAAAAAATTGACTCTGGTAATAATTGATGAGCAGCATCGTTTTGGTGTTATGCAACGCGGCGATCTGATAGAGAAAGGTCTCAACCCGGACGTCCTGGTCATGACTGCCACGCCTATTCCCAGAACTATGAGCATGACTCTGTATGGTGATATGGATATTTCCACAATCGATGAAACCCCAGCCCGCAAAGGCCGCATCATTACTAAAAAAGTCAAGCCCAAAACCTTGACCAAAGTCTATCAATATACTGACCAAAAAATTGAAGAAGGCCACCAGGCTTATGTTGTCTATCCCCTTATAGAAGAATCGGAAAAAATGGATCTCAAGGCGGCTGAGGAAGGATACAAACATTTGAATCAGAAAATATTTCAGGAACGGGAACTGGCTCTCCTGCACGGTCGCATGAAAAATGAGGAAAAAGAAAAAGTCATGCAGGCTTTTCAAAATGGTGAAATTGATATCCTGGTGAGTACTACGGTCATTGAAGTCGGAGTTGATAATCCTAATGCAAATATTATGATCATTGAAAATGCAGAACGCTACGGTTTAACTCAGATACATCAATTGAGAGGTCGGGTAGGCCGGGGTGAGGAAGATGGTGTTTGCGTTCTCATCGAACGCAATAGTTCCGAAAAAGCTGATAAGCGGATCGATATTTTGTGCTCGACCAGTGATGGTTTTCAAATTTCCCGGGAAGATCTAAAATTGCGAGGTCCGGGTGAGTTTTTTAGCAGCAAACAGCATGGCTATCCAAAAATGAAGATTGCTGATCTAATTCGAGATCGCAAGATTCTCAAAGAAGCCGATAAAGAAGCCCAAAATTTGCTCAAAAAAGATCCTCATTTGCGCAAGAAAAGTCATGAGACTGTTAGGAAAAATTTGCTAAAAAATTATAAACAGTATATGAAATTTGTAGATGTGCTGTAGTTAATTTCTTCTTAGCCTGTGATAAATTCCTGTGGATTTTTACCATTATCAAAAAATAAAAAACTATGCATAATGGAGCAAATTTTTCTATTTGAATTGCAAAATAGTGACAAACTAAACGGCTTCAGTGATAGTTTTGAAATATGTAGGCTAGACCTTAAATTAGGAGGCCTAATCTGAGTTTTTTTATATTTCAATTTTTATAAATAGTGAAACAAAATCCAAGTTAGCGCAATAAATATTTGATTAATTCATTTAAAATGAAAGTTTAGATGGGGAATAAGATGGGGACAAGAGATCAAAGAATACACGAAACATTATTCAAAGGTCTGGTCAAATCTTTTATCACCAATGCCAGAATCAATCTGGGCATGGAAAAGAATCCTCTGACCGGCAAAACAGAAAAGAATCTCAATCAGGCCAAACAACAGATCAATATGCTGGAAATGTTGCAAGCCAAGACCGAAGGCAATTTAAATGAAAATGAAAAAAAATACATTGACAAGAGAACTTCTAAGTTGAAGAAAATGTATGTACAAGAAAAAATGGATGAGTAAGCATAAATTAATAGGATTGGTTTTAGTATGAAAAAATTACAGAATACCTTCAAACGTGACCCTTTAAAAATTATCCTGGCCTCTTTTAGTTTTCTATTCGCTTATATAGTCAAGATGTTGACCGTAGCGCCGACTGTTTCCTTCTGGGATTGTGGCGAATATATTGCTGTGTCCCACATTCTAGGTGTGCCGCATCCGCCGGGATCACCTTTATATTTGTTGATAGGCAGGATTTTTTCGATTTTACCACTCGGCGATAATATTGGATACCGGGTGAATTTAATTTCTCCGATTGTAGCCTCTCTGGCTATTCTTTTTCTCTTTTTGATAATTGTCAAATTTCTCAAGCGCTATGTTGACATGACCAGGGATATTAATCGTTGGTCGGTTTATTTTGGCGCTTTTATTGGAGCAATGACTTTTGCATTTACTGATAGTCACTGGTTCAATTCTGTGGAAGCTGAGGTCTATGCTTTTTCTACTTTTCTGACTTCTTTGGTAATGTGGCTAACTCTGCGATGGGAAGAAAAAGCCGGACAATCAGGCCATGAAAGATACCTGTTATTCATCGCTTATATCATTGGCCTCTCTATTGGGATTCATCTTTTGAGTTTGCTGATCATCTTTGTGATTGCAGTGATCATGTATTTTAAATATTATGAAGTTTCTTCTCTATGGTGGATGGTCGGGGACATCTTTATTGGTATTGCTATATCAGGTATTCTGTTTTATGTTGTCTATTCCTCGGTTCCTAATCCTGACGAGCATATGTTGATCATAGCTGTAGTCACGCTAGGTCTCTTTATGGGAGGCTATTTACTACTTAATAAATATTCCAGTAAAGACCGTTATAAAGAGCATTCAACCAATGTTATAATGGCATTTATCGCCAGTCTGGGATTTTTGATTATTAATTCTGGAATAATTCGTGGAATCCCCAAAATCATTCACTGGGGCGGTTTGAAAGCGCTGATAACTGTATTAATTCTAGCAGTGCTTGCTACAGCATGGGCAGTTAAATCAAAGAAAAACATCCTCGCTGTAGTTCTGATGAGCCTCTTACTGGTAACAGTTGGATATTCTACTTTTACAATGATAATTATTCGAAGCAATCAGGATCCGGCTATTGATGAAAATGATCCTGACACTATTGAGAGAGCAATTTCCTATCTGGAACGTGAACAATATGGCCGACGCTCTTTCGCTGATATATTTGATCGAAATAATCCCCAAAATCTACAGTCACCAGAAGCCCGGAAAAAATATAATAACAGAGGTGATCTCTACTTTCTCTGGGATTATCAGATCAAAAAAATGTATATCCGCTATTTTCTCTGGCAGTTTGCCGGACGGGATGGTGGTGGTGTTAATCCGTTTAAATTCTTGTTACCATTACCTCTCTTGATCGGATTGTATGGTGCTTTTAGCCATTTTGAAAGAGACAAAAAACACGCTCTGGCCATTCTTGCTCTGTTTTTGTTTACAGGCTTCATGATTCTGCTATATTTAAACCAAAAAGATCCCCAGCCTCGTGAGCGTGATTATTCTTACACCGGCTCCTTCTTTGCCTTCTCAATCTGGATCGGAGTCGGGGCCTCGGAATTGATTCGAAAGGCTAAAAAATTAAAAATGGCAAAATTCAAGAAACCGCTTGCCTGGACAGTGATTGCCCTGCTAATTATTTTGCTGCCCCTCAATTTGCTCAGAGCAAATTACCATACTCATGACCGAAGCGGCAATTATGTTGCCTGGGATTATGCTTACAATATTTTGAATACCTGTGAAGAAGGCGGAATTATTTTCACAAATGGTGACAATGACACTTTTCCGCTCTGGTACATACAACAGGTCGAGGGGGTACGCAAAGATGTCAAAGTCGTCAATCTCAGTCTGCTTAACACTCATTGGTATATCAAGCAGCTGCGTACAATCGAACCAAAAATCAAGGTTGGTCTCAGTGATCAGCAAATAGAAAATCGGCTTCATCCTCAGCGCTGGGAAGCCCGAACAGTTAAGGCCAGCACACCGGATTCGCTACCGCCCATGAAATGGAAAATGAAACCAACTATTCAGGGGCAGGGTATTCGTGTTCAGGACCTCATGATCTGGCAGATTATCCAGGCTAATAATTGGGAGAGACCGATTTACTTTGCTGTTACTGTTTCTCATGATAATTTGATTGGCTTGCGAGAAGCTGGCTATCTGCAGATGGAAGGCCTGGCTTATAAACTTTATCCGCAAAAAGTTGACCGTCTCAATGAAGAGAAGATGAAAGAAAATATCCTAGAAGTTTATCAATATAGAAATCTTAATAACTCGGATGTTTACTTTAACAATGATGCCCGCAAACTGGTTGGAAATTATCGTTCCAGCTTCTTTCAACTAGCAGTCAAAGGAATGCGGAACCAGGATTACAAAGAAGTAGTTACCCTTTTGGATGCAATGGAAAAGAGAATGCCTGAAGAAATCTTCCCCATGCGGAATGAAGATCTGTCCATCCAGTTCAGCCTGCTATATCATCGGGCTCTGGAAGGACTTTCCGAACAAACTGGTCAGCCTTATGATAGTCTTATGCAGAAATATGAAGGCCCCCAGAATGTACGTGAAAAAATAGACTCCTATATGGATCAAGGCAACTCTTCTCTGGATAAAAAATTGAAATATGCCCAGAATCTTTTATATGGCATCGAGGACTATGAACGGGCAATTGAGATATTGGAAGAACTCTCAGCCCAGAACAAAGACAATCCCCAGGTTTTGGGATTGCTGGTCATGGCTTATGAGAAAAATCAGCAATATGATAAAGCAGTAAATATACTTAAGGATTGGGTAGCAAAAAATCCAGGTGACAAAACTGCTCAACGTATGCTGAATAATCTCAAAACCCGGAGAGATCAAATAACTGCTGATACAACTTCTTAAAGGAGGAACAGCAGTTGTCAATTTCCAGGGAAGCTGAAATAACAGCTATTATTCCCCATTACAACGGGGTCGAAATATTACAGGATTGCCTTCGGTCACTTGAAGATAATACCACAATCCCAGTCAAAGTAATTCTCGTTGATAATGGCTCAACAGACCGCAGCGTAGAAATGGTCGAGAGTAAATTTCCTGCTGTTGAAATCCGCAAAATGACAGAAAATCTGGGTTTTGCCGGAGGCTGCAATGCAGGAATCAGGGCAGCCGATACACCATATGTTCTAATTTTGAATAATGATACGCTTCACAAAAAGGGCTGGCTTGAGCATCTTCTGGATCGCATGAAGCCATCCGATAAAATTGCAGCTGTCCAGCCCAGACTATTATCCCATCAAAATCATGGCAAATTTGATTACTCCGGAGCTGCCGGAGGCGAGATGGATATTTTTGGCTATCCTTTTGCCCGGGGCCGATTTTTTGAACACATTGAAGTTGACAATGACCAGTACAATAAGGCGGAGGAAATTTTTTGGGCTTCGGGGACAGCTTTTTTAGCCCGGCGCGAGGTTTTGCTGG